>JBBJOD010000172.1:0-9151 GCA_037721715.1 Chitinophagaceae bacterium
ACCCTAGGCTCTTTTTGCATTAGTTTAGAATGAAAATGACAAACCGCTGCATCACCTTCCAGCAATTGATTAACGGCGTTGACCATACGCTCACTGCGCGTCAGCAGGCCATAGGCATCATTACCCGGCGTAAACCAGAGGGCAAGTTTGGACTTCTTTCCTTTCTGGTCATTTACGTTATAACTATGCTTACTCATCGTATTGTCTTCCGTGGCAATACGATATAATTTATTTACTGCCGCTTCTTGTAAGAAACCAGGTATCACCAGGTAACCATCTCTGTGGTAAGCGGCCACCTGTGCCAGGGTTAATTGTTGACTAGGCATAAATGTTTAATTGTATGATGAAAATAAAAGATTTGACAGCTCCATCGATTTCCTGAAACATAGCATAACAACAAGCAGGCTATAATTGGCAAACCAAAAATTGGTTAACCAAATATAGGTAAACATTGACAAATTGAACTATTTTACAAACATTTAATTTTTGGAGGGGTTGGCGGAAAATGGATGCTTAAATTACCGCAATAAGGAACCCGGTAGAAAATGCTCCTTTACAAAGATTGCTGAATTTATAGACTCGTACGTATATTCATTATGTGACTTAAATGCTTAGCCATTGCTTTTCCCGCCCCGATCGGGTCTTTGGCAATGATTGCATCTAACACTTTATGATGTTCTTTAACTGCCAGCTTATTTCTTTCAGCATGGCAAATATTTTTTTCAATGATCACTTTGATAATATCAGGAATAAGTATAATCAACATTGACTCAATCACTGTATTTTTTGTAGCAGCGGCTATCTTTATGTGAAAGAGCATGTCTTCCTGTACAACTGACTGTTCGTTGGCCGTTTTATTATCATACTCGTCTAACGCATCCTTGATTTCCTCAATGTCTTTGCCTGTTCTTCTTTCCGCTGCTAACTGTGCGGAAGTAATTTCCATGTAATACCTTCCTTCAATAAGTGACGCAAAATCGCCTTTGTTGAAATTTATGATATCCCGGAAAATACTATCTAAAATTTTTAGGCTAAAGCCGGAAACAAAAGTGCCACTTTGGGGCAATGTTTTCAACAGCCCATAAAACTCAAGTTTAAGTATAGCCTCCCTGACATACCCCCTTCCTACTCCAAACTTTTCAGCCAAAATACGTTCAGCCGGCAGGCGGTCACCCGGTTTAAGTTGTCCGGTGGTGATAAGGTTTTTTATTTGATTGATAATTTTTTCGACGGGCGTTTCGATATGAATTGTCTCGATGTTCTCAAAGGCCTTGATTATTTCCATATACGAATAGGTAATGTTAGATCATCAATGTAAAGGGTGTAATGGCGGTAAAGTTAAATAAATTAAATTTTTTATAATGATCCTTTAACCTACCTCCAATTTTTTGCGCTTGCTAACCTTATTGAAAGAGTCGCCTGCCAGGTACCACAACCCTTTACAAAACAAATTCGATCATTATTCCTACTTTTATTGATAACATTACAGGATGCACAAATTCCTTATTGCTTCTGCCTGTTTCTTAGCGGTCATTGCACTTTCTATTCACTGCAAACCACGGATGCAGGCGCAGGGTTCAACCGAAACGAAAGTTACCCAGAACGAAAAAGGTCTGAAGGATTATTATAACAAATACTTTCCAATAGGAGTAGCTGTTACACCTGCCAGTTTAAGTACGGCTGAATCTGCTTTGATTCTACGTCATTTTAACAGCCTGACAGCAGAAAACGCCATGAAAATGGGCCCTATTCACCCGGAAGAAAACCGCTATTTCTGGAAGGACGCGGATTCAATTGTGAATTTTGCACGAGAGCATGGATTAAAAATGAGAGGTCATACGCTGTGCTGGCACAACCAGACCCCGGGGTGGCTGTTCCGGGACGCTGCTACCGATACCACTGTTACAAAAGAAGTGTTACTAAAAAGGTTAAAAGACCATATCACCACAATTGTTAACCGTTACAAAGGAAAGGTGTATGCCTGGGATGTGGTAAATGAAGTGATTGCTGATGACAGCGCCACCTATTTTCGTAAAACAAACTGGTACCAGATCTGCGGAGAAGATTTTGTAGCCAGGGCCTTTGAATATGCACACGAAGCCGACCCAAAAGCTGTTTTATTTTACAATGATTACAATACAGAACGCCCGGCGAAGAGAGAAAAAATTTACAGGATGTTGAAAAAAATGCTAGACGCAAAAGTTCCTGTTCATGGCATCGGGATGCAGGCGCACTGGTCACTCAATAATCCTTCCCGCGAAGAGCTGGAAAATTCTATCAAGCAATTCTCTTCGTTAGGGTTACAGGTACAGGTAACTGAGCTGGACGTTTCAGTGTATACAGGCAGGCAGGGCGGCCAGATGATACAGGGACAGGCTCCTGCAGCAACCGCTGTTTTTACACCTGAGATGGAAGCGCGGCAACTTGAGAAATATAAAATGGCCTTTGAAGTTTTTAGAAAGTACCCACAACAGATCACGGGTATCACCTTCTGGAATATATCGGACAGGCATAGCTGGCTTGATAACAGGGGGAGGAAAAATTACCCCCTGCTGTTTGACCAGAACCTGCAACCAAAAAAAGCATATTGGGAAGTGGTCAATTTCAAATAACAGCACAATGGCAGTTTAAAATATTTAAAACTAATTTAACCTGAGTACCAATGAAAAGCCTATTATTATTGGTGTTGATGTTCGGCGACTGTTTATGTGTAACCGCCCAAAGTAGAAATACTTTTCCCATAGCGCAAATTAATACCAATAAAGGCCAGGTACTTATCTGGCTGTATGACGAAACGCCTAACCATAAAGCAAGTTTTATCAAACTAGCAAATGAAAACTATTGGGACACTTTGACTTTTAACCGTGTCATAAAAAATTTCGTTGCACAGGGTGGCTGCCCAGACACGAAGGAAGGATTTTCGAAGTCTCCCTACTTATTGAAGCCGGAATTCAATAGCAAGCTTCGGCATATCTATGGAGCAGTTGGAGCAGGCCAGGATGGTAACAAAGAAAGATTATCAGCCGGATGCCAGTTTTATATTGTGCAAAACAAGGAAGGCCTTGCGAGGCTAGATGATAAGTTTACCGTATTCGGCTATGTATTTAAAGGAATGGCTATAGTAGATCAAATTGTTAAGGTTAAAACAGATTTAACTGACAAGCCTTATGAACTGATTAGCCTCAACGTTAACATCGTTCACATGTCAGCAGCCGAGTTAAAACAACATGGCATAGACCCATCCAAAAAATAATAATGCTTTACCCGGTCGACAACCAGGGAAGGATCACTTTGAAAACGCCGGAAAAAGAACGCGCCTACCGGTTATTTGTTGATGCAACCGATGGCAATAACAACAGAGTAACTGGTAATATTCCATCCTATATCAGTAACTAACTCGCTGTCAGCTGTCGGGTGTCGGGTAACACTAATTAGTAAACAGGAATTAGACCTGTTTATAAGAATGGTTAAATAATAGTTCTAATTGCTCTTTTGTGCGGTTATTTATATAATTTGTCGGTTATTTATTCAAGGGTGCCGAAAAACATCTTAACCGGCAGGTTCAAGACAGTGAGAATGTATCAATATCCTGATCATGATTTATGAATGGTTTCAAAACATACAATTTGCCCATCCGTTTTACTTTTTCCTTTTCATTTTGGTGCCGATTCTGATTGTTTACTACGTTTTCTTCGATAGTAAAAAGCAGGCATCGTTTATGTTTTCGTCTATCAAGCAAATACCTTCCCGAAAAGGATGGAAAATAACCTTTAGACACACTCCGTTCGTTTTTAGATTACTTGCACTAAGCTGCATCATTATGGGCCTGGCAAGGCCGCAAACAAGGAATGACCAGGAATTGGTCAGCGGGGAAGGCATTGATATCATTCTGTGCCTCGACGTCAGCGGGAGTATGCTTGCGCAGGACTTTAAACCAAACCGGATGGAAGCGGCAAAAGAAGTTGCCGCGAATTTTGTTGACAGCCGCGAAACTGACAGGATAGGGCTGGTTATTTTTTCAGGTGAAAGTTTCACATTAAGTCCTATCACCACGGATCATAACATTTTAAAAACGCAGATCTACAATATTCAAAGTGGCTTGCTGGAAGATGGTACTGCCATTGGCATGGGACTGGCCACCAGTGTAGAACGACTAAAGACTTCAAAATCAAAAAGCAGGGTAATTGTGCTGCTAACCGATGGTGAAAATAACGGTGGCCTGATAGATCCCGGAACAGCAAAGGAAATTGCAAAGTCAGTAGGAGTGAAAGTCTACACCATTGGCGTGGGTACAGAAGGACTTGCCGAAGTTCCGGTACAGACCCCAGGTGGTGTTATCATGCAAAAAGAACTGGTTAATATCGATGAGAAATTACTCACACAGATCGCTATGGAAACCGGTGGAAAATATTTCAGGGCAAAGGACAATGAAACTTTGATAAGTATTTACTCAGAGATTGATAAACTGGAAAAAACCAGGGTGGAGGTAACGGCTTTGCGCAGATTCACCGAAAAATTCCTGCCCTTTGCCATTGCAGCTGCCGCTTTTGTGTTTATTGAATACCTACTTAAGCTGGTCGTCTTTAGAAAGTTCCCTTAATTGAAATATAGTAATTCCTTAAAAAGGCACTATCAGTTTAAAACAGATATTTCTTCCCATATTGTAAATTCCAAGACGCCCTCCTGGAGACTGGCTGTAATATTCAAAATACTTTAACCGGTTCAAATTTGACTGGTAGGCTTTGTTGAACACATTGTTCACCTGTAATTGAACCTGCAATGGAATATTTTTAAAGAAGTTGATTTGCGTATTTGAAGAAAAATTAAACATGGTAAATGCACGGGTTGCCGTTTCGGTGTCATTCAATGCCAGGTATCGGTTTTGACCAGCATTAAAATCTGCTTCCCATTTAAGCTGTATGGCTTCTACCAGTATTGACTTTGTAGGTATTTGTTGATTGATACTGCTTAGCACTCTTACCGGTGGGATGAGCGGAAGGTATTCACCATTCACCCCTTTATCTATGAAAGATGTTTTTTTGTTGTAACCATAGATGATCGAACACGAATTATCGAATGAAAAACCTTTATAGGATGAAGGATGCAGATTTAAAGTGGCTTCTATTCCGTATAATTGGGCGGAGGACTGTTGGTATTGATACGTTTTATTTCCTTGCGCATCTATCACTGAAGTTCCATTTGAATTTGTCACCTGTGCCAGGTAAATATAATGCTGAATGTTATTATTGAATACACTGAATGATGCAGACAAATTTTTGAATCTCATTTCTGCCCCTATATCTTCCTGCAGGCTAAATTCAGGAACAAAGTTGCGATTGCCCAGGTAAATAATATGTGCGCCGGGGTCTAAACCGTTGGAAGCAAATTCGGTAATACTCGGTGCCCGGTAACCCCGTGCAATATTTACCTTCAGGCTGATTTGTTCATTGACCAGGTAGGTAGCTCCCAGTATCATCGAAGTGCCCCGGAACCTTTTCTTAAAAGAAGGAAATTGCAGGTTTGATCCAGTTGTGTCTGGCAGAAAAACTTGCTTGCCAAAGCCGGTTGTGTTATTTAAACCAGTATAAAAATCATCGCCCTGTAAAAGACGGGTATCGTACCGAAATCCTCCGCTTACCGTCCACTTTTCCTGCTTCCATTTTATATGTAAGTAACCCCCTGCATCAAATAAATGGTAGTTGGGTATGGGAAAATCGGTTGCACGTTTATTCTTGTTACTTTGTTGCATTCCATTGATGCCTAGCGTTACATCCAGGTTTAAATCGGTAAGCAGGTTGTAGCTGACTCCGTAGTTAATGGTATTTAATTGCACAAACATACCAGGCTGTTGTGGTGCAGTAGGATGGTTATATTCCCGGCGTAGATTTTGTTGAAATGCGATCAGGAAATCGATGTCACCATTACCAAGGTGGTAATGATTGTTGGTATAGATTCTATAGTGTTGTATGTGTTGGTGTAAGGGGCTTAGCTGGTAAGAGTCCTGTTCCGCGTCAGAGACAATGGGACGTTTGTAGATATCATCTAAAGCACCTTCATCAACCTGTTTGGTAAACTTCCTGGTCACCGAATCACGACTGCCATCTGGTATCCCCTGTAAATTATCGTATAAGGTAAAATTTAAAACTGATGAGCCGTTTTCATCAATATGTTTAACACTTGCTGAAGCATTTGCCTCCCTGAAACCGCTGTTATAGACCCTGCCATCAATATTGTTTTCATAATTTTTTGCAAGGCGGTAAGAGCCTCGCAAAGCAACACCCCAGTGGGCATTGGCAAACGTTAGTCTGAGGCCGTTTCCTATCAAACCATTATTGCTTTGGTATTCTGAAAAGTATTTACCTTTTACAGATGCGTCCGTATGCACCGGCATGGCAGGATATAAGCTTACAACGCCGGCCATCGCATCTGAACCGTATGTAAGGCTTGCAGGCCCTTTAATAACTTCACCTCGTTCGATATTGTAAGCATCTACTTCAATGCCATGCTCATCACCCCATTGTTGTCCTTCCTGCCGTATTCCATCATACAGGGTAAGTACCCGGTTGTACCCCAAACCACGAATGAAAGGTTTTGAGATGTTAGGCCCTGTTTTTACTGCGTTCAGCCCCGGAACATTCTTTGCCAGGACATCAATGATATTGTTTTCGCTAGAAACCTCGATCTGACGGGTTGAAACAACCGAAACAGGTACCGGGCTCTCTCTTATTAAGGTTGCCTTTGAAACACCGGTAATGACCACTTCGCTCAGTGAACGCCTGGAAGGAATCAAAGTGATCCTGAAATTATTTGATCCAGCTAGTACCTGGATAGTATCAGTAAGGTATCCCAATGAAGAAACAATGAGCCTGGCAGGAAAAAGATCACTGGGAATGGTAATTTTGAACGCTCCTTTTTCATTGCCAATAGTCCCCAACACAGAATTGAAAATGGAAACACTATAGCCAGGAATCGGTTGAAATGTTCCTGCATCTTTTACAATACCACCGATTGTTTCATTTTGTGCAGTTAACTTAAAAGAGAGTATCAACACTACAAGTAATTGCACCAAAAACATAGAAGCGGCACGCATTTTATATGGCCTTTTTTGTAAAAGTATAAAATGTAATTCGTGGAGCGTTGAAAGAAATGGTTTATGGCGAAAAACGTACAATTACGTGTACACGCAGATTCGAATGCAGGATATAGCTGATAATTCCTGACGGCTGGCAACAAATTCATGGTTGGTCCAAAGATTGCCTTGTTGCTAGTTTAAGTTCAACGCAACTGAAAGACCAATCCATGGCTTGCCTTTGTATATCCATACATTCCTGTCTTTTGATAATAAATGATCTATTCCTGAAGCAATTCCGAAGGCGATGTTGTTAACAGCAAAAAGACCTGTAATTCCTATAGGTACTACAGCACCATCGTACTCCATATTAATGGCATTATTGGTTACCCATGGATTGATAGCCGTAGAACCTAATCCTGTAAATATCCCGAAACTAAAACCGTAATGATCGATTGAAGAACTGAATCCGCCAAAAAGATCATTTTTTCTTTTAAGAAAATATACATCTTCCCTTCTTCCAATATAAACGGCGCCATTAATGTTGGAAGTAAGCTGGTTTGGCAACGTTGATACAGCCGGCCGGAATTTTAACGGAATGCTTAAAAAATCTATGTCGAATGATGGCTTGGAGAATTTATAGACGGACGTATTGATGACACCACTGTCACCCTGCAACAATAGTTCTTCAAACACAACAGGACCTATTGTATCATTTCGCTTTATATTATTTGCCTGCAATTGGTTTGCCTTTAATTGTACGTATACCCGTTGGGTTCCCTTCGGCGACACTATCGTATAAACACCATTTGAAAATCCATATTTTGCGTTTTCTTTTACAGGCATACAACCCATCAAATATTTTATTACCGAGGCGGAAAAAATAGAATTTAATGGAGCATAACGCTTTTTAAATACCTGATTCATTCTTTTGATCATTGAAGTTACTCCTGGTTGACTCAAAACAAAAATCAAGCATATTTATGATAACTTCAACAGAATAAATATTTTTGAAGATAACAATTCAATCGAGTATGCCTGTTATAGAGTTTTTAAAAAGCCAGAATAACATAAAATGGCTCGATATTACAAATCCGTCGAAGGAAGAATTAATTACTATTAGCAAAGACTTTTCACTGCATTACTATACGCTCCAGGACTGCCTTCAGCCTGATCATCTTCCAAAGCATGAAGAGTTGGAAAACGCTCATTTTATTATTACACGCATTTACACTCCTGACCATTTAGATGATTCTAAAACAATCCAGGAAGTAAGCAGTAAGGTAGCAGTTTTTTATAATGACGAATTCATCATTACCATTCACAGGCTGGAACAACCTTTTCTATTGGATATCAAAACAAAATATCTTGACAAGGGAAGGATCAAAACAACCTCTGAAATTGTTACGAAAATACTCTGGTATGTGTTGCACTCTTATGATTTGCCGGCAATCCAGTTATCCGGAAAAGTGGATGATTACGAGACGAGGATTTTTTTGAAAGAACTGTCGCCTGATATCCTGGAAGGTTTGTATTATTTGAAGCGCAAGGCAGGGATATGCAATAAGCTTTTGTTGTTAACGGGAGAAGTGATCAATTCAATCCGGACAACCAGCATAGACAACCCGGCTTTGCAAGATGCAAAAGATCTTCACGTAAAGCTAAATACGATATATGACCAGACACAGGAGGACGTTCATAACCTTCTTAATATTTACATTTCGTTGTCGGCACAGAAAACGAGCGATGTAATGAAGGTGCTGACCATATTTTCTGTTTTTTTTATGCCCCTGACATTTATAGTCGGAATCTACGGGATGAACTTCGAATTTATGCCTGAGTTAAGAAACAAATGGGGCTATCCTGCCGTGATAATTGTCATGATCATTGTTACTTTAGCGATCTACCAATGGTTTAAAAAGAAGAAGTGGTTGTGATTCTCAGAAGAGGCCAGGCACGGCTTTCATGCAGGCACTGGTTCCTGGATGCGCGTTTTGCAGCCTTGTGCGTTTAACTTCTCTCTGCAGCAGGCACAAGGTACTGTCATAAAAACCAAATAATTTTAGTCACTATTTTCATTAG
>JBBJOD010000173.1:0-9143 GCA_037721715.1 Chitinophagaceae bacterium
GCTGAAACGGCCAGCGCTCCGTTTGAATTTATCTATAACGATTTAAGGAGCCTTGCTGATATTATAAGGCAAACAGGCCCAGGCGGATTTGCAGAAGGTGAAAGCAACAACACGAAACAAGCTGCAAGAATCCTGCGGGCATTTCTTTTTCACCGCCTAACAGATTATTATGGCAGCATTCCCTATTCGGAAGCTAATCAAGCCGACAAGGGATTGTTCTTTCCTAAATATGATAAACAGAAAGCTATTTATACAGACTTACTGAAAGAGCTTGACCAGGCAACTGCAGCATTTGGAGCGGCTGACCCCGCTTTTGCTGCCGCTGATCTGTATTATACTGGGGATGTCGCTAAATGGAAAAGATGGGGTTATTCACTCATGCTTCGCCTTGCAATGCGTATATCAACGGTAGATGCTGCAACGGCTAATACATATGTAGCCAAAGCTGTAGCCGGAGGAGTGTTTCAGAGCAATGCAGACAATGTGATTGTTCCAATGGCAGAAGGACCAAGCTTGTGGACAAACCAGAATGGAATATCACGTGCATTTTATCCGGGAGATGGTGGCAACTCATCTTTTCTGAGCAAAACGTTGATGGATATGCTGAAAGGACCCAATACCGGATCGACAGCAGATGATGATCCGAGACTAATGATCCTTACTGGAGGAATTGGTATCTGGTCAGCTGCGGGCGGTGGTCTTTGGCAGCCAACAAACATTGACCCCCTGCAGCAAAAAGGCCTGCCGAACGGCAACGACTTAAATATGCTTAAGCTGATTGAAGGAAATACCAATCTTGATATAAATGCAACGTATTCGAAGATCAATACGAAATTGTTAGACAGGGCGGAACCGTATATGCTTATGAATTACGGTGAAGTGAAGCTACTGCTGGCTGAAGCTTCACAAAGGGGGCTGGGTGGCCTGGGTGCAGCCGCAGCCCAAGCTCATTATCGGGATGGTGTAAGGGCATCAATGCAGATGTACACCATTTACGATCCGTCATTCATGGTTACCGATGCAAGTGTAGACGCATACCTTGCTACTTACCCGTATAATGTAACAAAACCTGCCCTGGAAATGATTGGTGAGCAAATGTGGGTAAGTCATTTCCTTAACTGGTGGGAAGCCTGGTCTGATTGGAGAAGGACAGGTTTTCCTAAATTGGTGCCAACCAATTACCCTGGAAACGTAACAGGTGGAAAAATACCGCAAAAGTTAAAATACCCTAATTCGGAGGTTGCGGGTAATCCCAATTTCAAGACGAGTGCAAGTGCAAATGATTATATAACCAAGGTGTGGTGGGCTGGTGGACCCGAGTAATTCATTATTATTCTATCAATGGAAGTAAGCAAAAGCCCTTGAACGTTCAAGGGCTTTTTTAGTCAATAACGCTACGCCATCCGCCCACTGATCCTAATAAAAGTTATTATCTGAGCCCGGCAGCGCAAAAAGATTCGTCTGTATCTGGTAGTTAATAGTAGCAAAAATTATCCGCTACTATTTTTTTCCTGTCAAAATGTTTACCATTACGATATCTGGTTTTATAGCTGCGTCAACAATACCAAAAGAGCCTGCCTTATAATTCCAGTTGGCGTAAGCAATGTTATGTTTCTCAAAAATGGTGACAAGGTCCTTATACCACAACATTTTTGAGTCCAGTGGCGATCCGTCAATCACTCCAAATTCGCCGCAGTACAAAGGAAGTTTCAGGCTGTCTGCAAGGTGTATTGGTTTGGCCATCATTTTCTCGAGAGTTTCCCTGTTGTACACCTTTTTTTCTTCATCAGTTGTGCCATTGGCAACTACCTGTCCCGGATATTGAACCAGCCCTTTAAAATCTTTCAGCTTCGTCCACGAGGCTTTATAATGGGTGAGATGAAATGGCTCATAAAAATGAAAGCTTAACAGGATATTTTTATCATTCGCAGGGATTCTTAACTGGTCGAAAGTGTTGGCAGACTGCCAACGGTTTGATCCTATAACCAGCATCCTCTCAGGTTCCCAGCTTCGTATGGAGTCAGCAACTCTTGCCAGCAGCCGGTTCCATTGCTCAGGATCGTCTGCCACCGGCTCGTTCATGAATTCATACGCCAACATTCCGTTGGGCCATTTATGTACAGCGGCAGCAAGATCTTTCCATAGTTGTATGAAGGTATCCTGTGCAGCCGTCTGTGTCCATAATGGCTTTTCTGCTTCATTGAAATGATGAGAACGCAGAATATGCAGGTCAAGCACGACGCGTAGACCGGCACGATTGGCCCAGTTCAGGCAATTTTCAAGTAGTTGAAAAGCATCATCATATCTTTTGCCAGTTGAATCCCACAATTGTTGCTCGTCTACAGGAAGCCGGATATGATCGAAGCCTGCAGATTTAATGTATGCAATATCTTTTTGAGTGAAGAAAGAAGACCTTTCATCTCCCCTTTTGTTGCTTTGAGACAACCAGTGGGCGATGTTTGTCCCGCGCTTGATAGAGAAAGAACCGTAATTGTTATTAGTACTGCTATCCTCAAGGCGCTTTGCTTGCTCACAACCTGTGATAAATACAAATAATACTACTACTGATAAAAAAAAATATCTCATGGTAATCGCATTTAAATATTTACTAAAGTATGCTATCTGGTTAACTCTGCGAGGCTACCAACACTACTCATTTTTTCTTTTTTCCAAATAGCAAAACGCTTGCATTGTTTCTTCCCACAATCAGATGCTTCGAGCCTTTAATCTGGATAATCCCTGCATCGCGAACTTCCCCTTCAGCCTTTATCCCGGATTCCCCAGGTGAAACATAAGTAAACGCCCTTCCCCCCCTTCCTTTCAGATAAACACCCTTACTGGCATTGTGTCTTCCAACCTGTGGCTTAAGCGCATAAAAGTTTCCGCCAAGCCAAATATCTGTCTTACCATCTTCGTCAAGGTCGTCAGCAACAATTCCAAAAACGGGTGAGAGTTGCGCCTCGATAGGCAATGCTTCAAGTTGAAAATGTCCATCATTGTTCCATAGCACTGCGCTTTGCAAATAATTTGCTTCATAGCGCAAAGCCTTGCTACGCAATTCCGAAGAAAACAGCAAATTGTATGTTTTATCACTATAATCTTCATATTTCAGAATTTGTTTTTTTAAACCTGGCAATTGGGACGTCAGCTCTGCTTTGGTGGCAAAGGGGTACGAAGTCGAATCCAACGGAGGATACCAGTTAATGATACATTCGCTCTTACCATTATTATCAAAATCGTTCACATACATAGTTAATGGCTTTTCAGGGGTGGCCTTGAACTTAGTATTCAACCCCCAATTACCCAGAATGAAATCCTGATCACCATCGTTATCTACATCCGCTGCCTTTATTCTGTTCCACCACCCGTTGCTATTAGGAATAGTTACCGGATTTTGAAGTATTCCGTTTTGATTGTTGAAAATTGTTATGGCCATCCAGTCGCCAACAACTAGCAGGTCTTTGTCTCCATCCGAATCGATATCCGTCCATGATGCATCGGTTACCATACCAACATTTGCAATGGATGGCGAAGCGATGTCTTTCCACGAGCCATGATCATTGATCAGTAAATAAGACCTTGGAGAAAGTCCATAATTACCGGGAACGTTACGTGCGCCTAAAAAGAGATCAACGTCGCCATTACCATCGAAATCATCAGCTTCCAGGGTTGAAAAATTTCCAAGAACGCGCGGAATAGCTGAAGGCGCTATTGAAAAATTTCCTTTTCCATCGTTCATATACGCTCTTAAAGAGAAATTCATTTTATTCATTGCAATTTCATTTCCCCCCGAACCGATCATAAGATCAAGATCCCCATCTTTGTCATAATCCAAAAATGCAGCACATGTGCTCTCGAAAGTGCCGACATTTTTGTTGAATGACACATTGGGCTTGAAGTAAAAGGTTCCATCCCCTTTTTGAAGATAGAGTTTATCGGGATCACCCGCAGCGCCAAGCAAGATAAAGTCGGTCAGCTTATCAGTATTGACATCACCTTCGATCAATCTTGGACCTTCTGTTGAAAGCATCCTAACCAGCATCACCTCATAATCGAAATCGTTATACCTGTCCTCATGATGTACTGCAGCAACGTCAATTAGTTTTTGTGCCACTTCTTCAAATGCCGGGTGGGTTTCCACCTTGGAAATGTTACTTATCAGCGCGGCATCAATATTTTTTAAAGTAATTGTTTGATCAGGCTTAACATTCGTCATAACCTGCACTTTTCCATCCGGCCAGGTTACTTGCATCGAATCTATTGCTAGTGTTCCGCCAAGACCGAATAATAAGATGGGCTCAATACTGCTTTGAAACCCCCGGGTATTGTAATTTTGAAGAACCCTAACGCCATCCTTTATTTTGATCCTGACTTCGGCGCCAATTCCAAAACGATTTATTTCTGACCCTACCAGTCTTACTTTGAGGAAATGGTTTCCTGAAACCAGTTCTGCATCGTTCCTGTAAATAAAACTTGCTGCATTGAGGTTACTGACAACAAGGTCCTGGTCACCATCGTTGTCGAGGTCTCCATAAGCAGCCCCATTGCTATATGATAATTGCGAAAATCCCAGACTACCAGACTTATTGCTGAAGCTTAAATTACCCACATTGGAGAAAGCATAGTTTTGCAATGGTTTTGACGGCATAGAGGAAATAAATTTGCGATAATCCAATTTCCCATCTCCATTGGTATTACGGACTTGTACCCGGTCTGCTATGAATTCAAGGAAGTCCAATGACATAAGATCTTTTAAGATTCCGTTACTCACAAAAATGTCCTTGTTGCCGTCATTTTCAAAATCAAAAATCAGGGCGCCCCAGCTCCAGTCAGTGGCCGCTACACCCGACAACATCGCGATCTCGGCAAAATTAGCATTACCATCATTCAGATGCAGGCAATTCTGGGTAATCTGGTAATGATAATTAGCACGATATTTCAGATCCTCCAGGTGGAACGGATCGAAAGCCGTAGTGGTCTTTAGCCTGTAATTGTCTCCCGGCAGCATGTCGGTGGTAAATATTTCCGGGTAACCGTCATTATTAATATCGGCGATATCTGCACCCATACTTGATGTGGAGCAAAAGTTGACCCGCGAAGGCAATTCTTCTGAGAATTTACCATTCCCTTTATTTAAGTAAAGATAGTCACGCTCCCAAAAATCATTGCTTATATACAGGTCCGGTAAATGATCACCATTGAGATCTGCCACAGCTATTCCCAAACCAAACGAGATATCACTGCTATAAATACCCGCTTGTTGAGTTACATCGGAAAAAGTGTTTCCGTCATTTCGCATCAGCTTATGACCACCTGGTGAAAGTTGTTCCCGTACTTTTCTATACAATTCAATTTTAGCAGGATTTCTAAAACTATTATTTAGGATGTAACAATCAAGGTCACCATCCTGGTCATAATCAAAAAATGCTGCGTGGGTAGAGTAACCTTCATTGTCAAGGTTGTACTCTCTCCCTTTTTCAGTAAAAGAGAGGTCGCCATTGTTAATGAACAGTTCATTTTTTTTACTATTTCCATCCACATCGCCTGAATTACAGACATAGATATCCAGCAATCCGTCAGCATTTATATCAGTCATTGTCACGCCTGTGCTCCATGCCATGTTTCCTCCTACTCCGGCTTTGTTTGTAATATCCTCGAAAACAAAGTGTCCCTTATTGAGATAAAGCCTGTTCTTTTGTTGATTGGCTGTAAAGTAAATATCAGGCAATGAGTCATTGTTAATATCCCCGATTGCAACGCCGCCTCCATTATAAAAATTACGATAGGTGAGAATATTAAAATTTTCACCATCCACCACTTCGTTAACAAAGTCAATTCCGGTTTTTTCCGGTGCGAGTAATTGAAATACCTGTGTGGAATCATTTGCAGTTTGAGATCGCTTGTTGTTGCACGAGATGATCAGAAAGAAAGTTAATAGCCACCACGGATAAAAAAAATTCATATCAGGTGATTTAATGTGTGGGAGTTTTAAGTGATAGTACAATCTTTATTATCAAAGATGGCGAAAGAATGTAGAACTGCTATTGGGTACCATAATGCCTGCCTCTA
Organism: Chitinophagaceae bacterium; assembly: GCA_037721715.1. GTDB lineage: Bacteria > Bacteroidota > Bacteroidia > Chitinophagales > Chitinophagaceae > JADCRZ01. Next base: position 6,070 of record JBBJOD010000173.1, read on the forward strand.
AATACGCCATTTCCGTTTGAACCCAGGTACGCCCCCCACTCAACATTCTTCTTTAACTTTACCGGGGTATCAATACGTTTTATTCTCATTCCAAGAAATGAAAGCAGATCAGAATGATGGAAGTATTGGCAATAGATAATATCGAGATACCCATCATTGTCCAGGTCTCCCATCCAGGGGGTAGAAAAAATATTTTTAAAGCCTTGAGCCTGGTCGATGGTATTCACTGACTTTGTAACAAAATCGATGGCTATGAGTTTGTTCTCTATAATCCCTGGCGACTTGGATGCATATCCTGATGAACAATCAAAATTATTCACACTGATAATGGCTTCATCACGTCCGTCATTGTTCAGATCGTAAACAACTGGTGACGAAAACCCTGTACAACCAATAGAATCCAGGTATTCAACGCTGCCATCTTTTCCGTTCAGCATAATTTGTATAGAGCCTGTGCTATTGGGCCATTTTCCTTTGCTTATAAATGTGAAAAAATCAGGAATATTGTCATCGGTAAAGTATCCGGCTGCAAAGCTGTTGCTGCATTCCGTTTCGGGAAAAGATTTTGTCCATAAAATATGATCATCTTTTCCATCAATCGCAATTGCTTTGCTTCCATGCGAAATAGCAACGATATCAAGATAACCATCGTCTGAAAGATCGACCAGTACGGCCGGGGCGATAAAACCGTGACCTTTCTCACTGGCAATTATTTTAGCGTTTGATAATTTCTTTGAAAGCAGTTGTGAAACGGTGGATATATAAATATGTCCATCGATTGTTTCTCCTCCTGTACCAAACAGAATGAATAGCTCCTTGCTACCGGGCTGGGTAAAACACAGCGGCGACATATACGATTCTTTTCCATCGGGCATTGTATCTGCAGCTAACACATCACCTGTTTTAGCATCCAACAACATGAGTACCCCGGGAAAACGATCAACTTCTGAGTTGGGGTTGGCATTTGCATTGCCACCGTTCATCGTAAGCAGATCGTCCAGGCCATCCTTATTCTGGTCAGGAACCAGTACACTATTGTTGAAATTGAAGTGCGCATAACGCAGGATCGGATCATTGTGGTGTCGTTCATAATTATACTCCCATAATAAGGCGCCTGATCTTCCATCAATTGCTTTCAGTTGAGGAGACCGCCCTCCTATAAACACATCTTTTACCTGGTCGCCGGTAATGTCATATAAAGTAGCTGAGCCATATACCTGATCAACGGCTTGCTGCTTCCATAACAGTTCTCCTGATCTTCCATCAAAGGCAAGGGTTCCCATATCACTTTTTTGAAATTCGTTTTTTCCCGCGCCGATAACAATGTCCAGTGTCCCGTCTTTGTTAAGGTCTGCTGTGCGTGGCGAAGATTGAGATCCAATTACAGGAATATCTTTATTCCAGATCACCACGCTTTGTTTTTTTGAATGAGTTTGTGTACAAGCGGAAAGGATTCCAACAATTATTATCGTCATTACTACAGCCGGAAAAAAAAACCTGGTTTTCACATAAGATATTTTAAAGAAGATATATTGCCTGCGATGTATCATTGATCTTAATGTTTTACCTGCGCAGACAGCGTCCTTCCATTATTATGAATTGCCGGGCTATGTGTAATAATGAATTTTCCAATTTGTTTACCTTCTTGCACCCCGTTTTCAATGGCGTCCCTGAAATGGATGCCTCCATACAATCTTGAGATGGCTGCCTCTTCCGATGCCTTAGCAAAGGAATCAAATTTTCTTGGCGGAAGACCGAATTCTTCCTCCGTGTCGTCGATGAAAGAAAAGCCATCACCGAATAAATGGGTGAGAATGCCAGATGCGGTGGTGGAAATAACACTGTGGCCTGACGTATATTCAGGGAAAGGTGGTGTTTGAAGCAGTGGAAACCAATTTCGGTCTATAAGTTTTTTAATAGCTGTTTCAGGTCTTACCCTGTTATACGTGTATTTATTGTTCCAGCAAGAAATGAACGCGTCTGACATCCCGATTGAAACCATAGCGTGCGCATAAGCAGTTTTTGATAAACTTAATTTTTGTTTCTTGCAGGCAATGCCAGTGATTCCCATCCAGTGTCCACCGGGAGAGATTTTCTTAATTCCGAATTCAAGATGGCCTACCTGTTGCAGCGCAAAGGGATTGCAATCCCAGAACATCGCGATCTCCGCCTGTTCCCTGGAAAGATTTTTGCCCAGGTTATACACTTCATTCAATTGCTTATAAAAAGATGAGCTGGTATCTGTGTCATATTTATTCGGAGGTGCGCCTGCAAATTGTGAAGATGAATCAAGAATGAATGTACGGAGAGCGCTCCAGTATGGTTCAATCGCTGAAATGAAGCCGGGAGGGGTGGGTTGCCAGTATCCGTCACCGCTTGAAGGAGTAAATCTTCTTAAACCGCTAAGCTTAATAAATCCATCTGCCTGTGCATATTTAAGCACCTGTTCTACTACTTTATCAACGAGTTCATTTGTCGCATTTATTTTTTCAAAATGAAGCTTTCTTTTTTTTGCTAAAAGTTTTAAAGAATCAAGATTTTTCTGAAGCAGGTATCCTGAAGGAAGTAACCTGATTCCTGATTTATATAAGGCAAAGATGATGGCCAGCTGCGGTTCACTTTTTTTGATGAGACTATCCTCAACTATTATATTATTCAATCCTTTTATAAATCCTGCAAACCGGGGTTGTTGTTTATAAAACAATGCCACGGTTTCATTAGCTGCCAGATTGATATACCCATAATATCTTGAAGCTGCCACCGGCGAGGTAACATCATTAACCATCACATCTGTTGCATGTTTTAATGCGCGTATATAATCACTTGAAGTGAAAGACAATGCCTTTTGGCTATATCCTGCATGTAGCATTGAAACAGTCAGAATAAAAACAATTACTTTTCTCATGTTCAACTCTTCAATACGAATAAATTACGGGAGCCTGATTATTGATAGCGAATATCAAATAGTCACCACCCTTTCCGCTTAGTTTAATGATATCCCTGGTACATCCCCTGACCGATAATCCGGACTTAAGTTGAGGTACATATTCGAAATGCCCTTTCCCATCCCCTTT
>JBBJOD010000174.1:0-9119 GCA_037721715.1 Chitinophagaceae bacterium
AGCCATTTCAACCAGGGATTTAAACGCGGCCTACCGGGTTGCTACATTTGCCGGAAGTACCCATTACGATATCACTTCCGCACAGAAAGCTTACGACAAAAATATGCTCGATTTTTACAGGGAGATAAACGACACTGTTCAATACCTGGCAGATGCGACGAGATATTACGACACCTATTATATGACAATACCGGTTGATTCGATAAAGCAGGTTGACTCTATAAAAAGCAGGCAATTATCTACAGTGCCAAAAGGCGATGCCATCCCTGGCAGTACTAATAGTTCTGCCACCAGGAGGTCAATCATCTTCAGTGCCAGTTCTCAAATTTATACTAACCAACTAAGCGCCGCAGCCAAATCGTTTTATCAATTTAGCAAAGACTTCGTTCATCTTAAAAAAGCACTCGAGTGGGCCAAAAGAGCCTGCGAATTTTACGACACCCCGGATGCCATGGATATATATGCCCGGATTTTATTTAGATTAGGCAATGAAGAAGAGGCGATTGCGTGGGAAGGGAAAGCGATTGAAACAGGAAAAAAAAGAGGCATTCACTCCAGGGAACGCGAAGAGGTACTTAACAAAATGAAAAATCGCGATAAGTTGATTGACTAATCAATTACTAATTGATCCTTTTAGTATTCTTGTACCCGTTTTTTGTAAGCCATTGCACTACCTTTTCTCTCTGGTCTCCCTGGATGATTATCATTCCGTCTTTGACGGAACCACCGGTACCGCAAAAACTTTTAAGTTGTTTGCCCAGTTCCGTTATTTCATCGTCTTTTCCTATGAAACCATCCACGAGTGTTACTGACTTGCCTGCGCGCTGTTTTGTATCCAGCCGAACCTTTAATTTTTGTTGTGCTGCTTCTAATTGCTCAATTTTAACTTCTTCGATATTATGCAACTTGAAGGCAGGATCGGTGGAAAAAACAATACCACCGGAGTTTAGTGATTTCCTTTTACTCATGTCAGGATTTTAAGTAAAGTATGGAATCGATAAAGTATTTAAAACCAGTGTTATTTGCGGCCGATTTATAATACCTATTATGCCTTTACCGCTTTTAGGCTGAGATCAAGGCTTTGTGACTGGTGAATAAGTGCGCCCACACTTACAAAATCTACTCCTGTTTGAGCAAATTGAATGATGTTAGCGATGTTGATGCCTCCACTAGCCTCCGTTTCATACTTTCCACCGATGATAGCAAGCGCTTCAACAATTTGTTCAGGCTGAAAGTTATCAAGCATGATCCGGTCTATCTTTCCAATACGCATCACTCTTTCTACTTCGTTTACAGTCCTTGTTTCTATTTCAATTTTAATACCCGGCTTCTCCTTTTGTGCATATTTCCATGCATTTAAAATGGCATTTTCTATACCGCCACTATAATCAATGTGATTATCTTTCAGCATGATCATATCAAATAAACCAAATCGATGATTAACGCCACCGCCTAAACGAACTGCTTCTTTTTCCAGCAACCGAAAATTTGGGGTGGTTTTCCGGGTATCAAGAATTCTTGTTTTATAACCTTTTATTGCATCAACATACTGACGGGTTAAAGTGGCAATGCCGCTCATCCTTTGCATACAGTTAAGAACAAGCCGTTCGCATTGTAAAATGGTATGTATCGAAGCCTCCACCTCAAAGGCCATTTCACCAATTGCCATCTCTTCACCGTCTTTTTTGAATGACCTGAATTGGGTGCCGGGTTCTTTCAAATTAAAAATTGCCTGGGCTACGTCAATTCCTGCAATTACACCATCCTGTTTTATTTTTAACACCGCCATTCCCCGCGATTCTGCTGGAATGACTGCTAATGTTGAATGATCTCCTTCACCGATATCTTCTGCAAGCGCCGCACCTATTAATTTTTCCAGTTGATCATTATAAGCTACCATGTAACAAAGCTAGATAAATCCGGGTAGACATCTGCTGGTTGAGGTGGATGAAAAAAATGTAACATATAAATTATACTTGTAAACCGGTATTTGCCTGGGGAGGCGGTAAGATGATAAGACTCCGCAGAAAACAGCGTCTTTGCCCGGGACTCAATTATTCAATCTTTTGAAAATTCAGATCCTGCAAGTATTGTTTATTACCTTTTTGCTTCATAAAAAGTGTCGTTCGATAATTGCCACTCTTGGTATGTAACGTTCCAACGCAGTAATTAGAGCCTTCCTTTTCACTTTTATATTTTAGATCGAAATTTTGTACCCCATTGCTACTAAAGAACTCGCGCATGACCATTTCAGCCTGGTTGCGGCTATAGTTGTCAGTTTTATCCGGAAGCGTGATATCAACTCGTGTATCAAAATATTTAGAAAGATGGGAAGCATTGCCTGATTTCAGCGCTACTACTACATCATCCATTTCCATTGTATCAATAGAAGCAAATGAAGTCAACAAAATAGTACATGCACCTAATAAGAGTCCCAGATATTTTTTCATTGAACAGGTTTTAGCTTTTCATTTTAGATAATTTCATGGTAGTGGATTATGTGCAATCTGGCTAAAAACATGCCAATCTGATTTTCAGAGGATCAATCTGATTTTGGAGACAAAAAGTCTTGAAGGCCCTGAAAAAAGTCCTAATTAAATAAAGTATTTTCGCTGCATGAAAAAGAAAAGGATTTTGCTGATAATTATGGACGGATGGGGATTGGGAAAGGTTGCATCCAGTGATGCCATACAACATGCAAAAACGCCCTTTGTCAGCTCCTTATATTCCAGGTATGCACATACTACGCTGGTAACCTGTGGAGAGGATGTTGGTCTTCCGGATGGGCAGATGGGAAATAGCGAAGTGGGCCATTTGAATCTGGGGGCCGGCCGCATCGTATACCAGGAGTTGCAACGAATTAATGTAGCCATAAGAAATGGCGAATTCTACCAGAACCTGGTATTGCGCAGATCAGTGCGTTACGCGATAGAAAATAACAAGCCGCTGCACTTAATAGGCCTCGTTAGTGATGGAGGAGTACATTCACACATTACGCATGTAAAAGCCATCACCTCCTACTGCGCGGCAGAAGGTTTGAAAGAGCTTTTTGTTCATGCTTTCACTGATGGAAGAGATACCAATCCTAAAAGCGGCAAGGATTTTATTGCAGACCTGCAGGCACATATGAAGGAAACAGTTGGTACGATAGCAAGCATTAGTGGCAGGTATTACGCCATGGACAGGGACAATCGTTGGGAAAGAGTAAAATTGGCATATAACGCTATTGTAATGGGTGAAGGTGAAATGGCAACTGACGCGCTTACTGCCATTGGCAACGCATATGCAAACAATATTACCGATGAATTCTTTAAACCCACGGTGATGCTGGGAGAAGACCAGCTTCCCATCGCAACCTTGAAAGATGGAGACGTTGCTATTTGCTTTAATTTCCGCACCGACCGTTGCCGGGAAATTAGCCAGGTACTTACACAGTCGGATATGCCAACGTTTAACATGCACAAGTTGAACATTCATTACACCACTATGGCTGAGTATGATAAAACCTTCACCAATGTACACGTTGTCTTTGAAACGGACAATCTTGTAAATACCCTTGGTGCGGTGCTCGCCGCTCATGATAAAAAGCAAGTGCGGATGGCAGAAACGGAGAAATATCCACATGTAACTTTTTTTTTCAGCGGGGGCAGGGAAGTGCCTTATGTAGGTGAAAAAAGACTCATGGTTCCATCACCAAAAGTTGCAACCTATGATTTACAACCAGAGATGAGTGCTTACGAATTAACTGATTTAGCCGTGGCTGAAATCGCTAAAAATGAGTCGGATTTTTTTTGCATCAATTTTGCCAATGCAGATATGGTTGGTCATACCGGAATTTGGGATGCAGTTGTTAAGGCGGTTGAAACAGTAGACGCCTGTGTAAACAAGGTAGTGACTACAGCACTTGAAAAAGACTATACCATATTTCTAACTGCTGATCATGGTAACGCTGATTATATGATAAATGAATATGGCTCGCCAAACACAGCTCATACATTGAACCTAGTGCCTTTTTTTATAATAGATAAGGAATGGAAAGAAACGCTAACACCAGGGAAATTAGGAGACCTTGCACCTACCATTCTAAGGATGATGCAATTACCGGTGCCAGCGGAAATGACCGGAAATATTTTAATAAATCTGGCAACAACGGTGGCGAATGAATGAACGACCTCATTAAAGGGCAAATTGATATTCTGCTATATGCTCAACAAATGCCAAATTTTGGCTTGAACCCAACATCAATTTTCCGCTTCTTCTTACACAAATATTTATTTGAATTAACCTGTCCTGTTGAGACCATTTTTATTATTCATACTGGCTTACCTAAAGAAACGTCCCTATAAATGAGGAATTTATTCATTTATAGAAATATATGACGGCGTAAGCAGCATCACTTCAGAAAAATTGTCTTAATTTACAGGTAACCAAACGGTACATATGACCGAGGAATCCATTTTACAAGGATGTTTACGAAATGAATCTATTGCCCAGAAGGAATTGTATAACAGGTACAGCCCTAAAATGCTTGCTGTTTGTTATAGATTCGGGCATAACAGGGAGGACGCTGAAGATATGTTGCAGGAAGGCTTTATTAAAGTTTTTTCGCAGATACATACTTTCCGGAACCAGGGTGCTTTTGAGGGTTGGATACGCAGGATCATTGTACATACCTGTATCAATAATCTGAAAAAGAATAAGAAATTCAGCGAAAGTGTCGATCTTATTCATGCAACAACTATGCAGGTTAGAGAGGAAAGTGTTCCTTCTATTGTACAGGCAAAGCAGGTGGTTGAATGTATAAGACTATTGCCACTGGGCTACCGGACTGTACTTAATCTTTATGCGATTGAAGGGTATTCGCATAAAGAAATATCAGGTATGCTTGAAATTGAAGAAAGTACAAGCAGATCGCAATATACCCGGGCGAAACAAATGTTGGAAGACATACTGATCCGCAAAAAAATATTACAGAAACCAAAAGAGAAGTCGGGATTTTTTGCGTCTTTCGGAAAATGATTTATCAAATATCTGACCGATTACCTATCTAACCAAAGCAACTTACCTGTAAAAGAGATTTACAATGGAGAGAGATTTCAATAACGATGAATTTGAAGTTTTTTTAAAGCAAAAAGCGGATCAGTGTAAAATTTATCCTTCAGAAAAATCTTGGAAAACTGTTCACAATGCCTTGCATTCAAGATGGAAATTTCTTACATTCGGGGGTAGTTTACTGTTCCTGTCCGGCTTGTTTTTCTTTGGTAACCATTTTAATACAGGCAAAAGCTCCAATTCCGCTGCAGTTAATAAAACCCCAGGCAGTCAGAATAATTCTGTAGTCATTCCTTTTACTCCTTCTTTTACTCCTTCTAATGCTATTAACCCACTTGCTTCCAACCAGGTTCAAAGTAACGAGAGCCGTGGTTTTTCTTCGTTAAAAAATCCGGTTCAAGCAGGCGCAATTGCCCGGAATAGTGAACAAAGTACCGTTAATTCCAATGTTGATGCCAGTGCAAGACTAATAAAATTACAGCCATCACTGTTAATTAATGATTTGATAAGTGAAAGGATGTCTGAAAGAGATGATGTAGCTTTCGACAAGCTGATGAACGAAGAATCTAACCTCTTTGCAGCAGATAAGATGCTCATAACCCCGTTACTGGAAGAGAAAGCTGCTAAACAAGGAGAAATTAAGTGGTTGAAAGAAATGTCCATCAATAATATTAACTTAAAGAAGAAAAGCCCCTTCAACCTTCAATTCTATTTTTCGCCATCAGTCACTTACCGCCGTTTAGCGGATAATAAAAGTAGTTCTCATTCTAACCAGCAGACCATCCCGTTATCATCAAACAATTCCAATATTGACAAGTATGTGGATCACAAACCATCTGTAGGGGCCGGAATAGGTTCAAATATTTTATTTTCTGCAAGCCGTAACTTGACCTTTAAGACAGGATTGCAGCTAAATTATTCACGCTATACTATAAAAGCCTATAAGTCGTACTTGCAAAAAGCTTCTATCGCCCTTAATTCTTTAGGGCCGGTTGGCGACACTATTACAGCCTATACTTCTTTCAGAAACTTCAGTGGTTATTCACCGGAAGAATTGCAGAATCAATATTTACAGCTATCCGTTCCAATTGGAGCAGAGCTGAAATTACTAGGTAACAAAAGACTTCAATTCACAGTTGCCGGTACCGTTCAACCAACTTACCTTTTATTAAACGATACCTACTTACTCTCATCTGACTATGCCAACTATGCTAAAGAGCCTTCATTGGTGAGGAAATGGAACGTTCATACAAGCATGGAAGCGTTTGTATCCTATAACGTGGGTGGAATACGCTGGCAAATTGGACCCCAGTTCCGTTACCAGTTATTGTCTTCCTACAACGATCGTTACACCATTAGAGAATATCTTATCGAGTACGGATTTAGAGTAGGGGTTAGTAAAACACTCCGTTAGATTTTTTTAAAATAGTATGCAAACCGTTGCTCTAAAGGCGGCGGTTTTTTTTTACAGCAAGCTGCATTATATGATAAAGAATTTAATGATCGTCTGCTTTGGAGGCTGGCTAGCAGCTTGTGGAGACCGTTCAAGTAGTAAGGGTTCGAAGGCAAATGTTCCTGGTAAGCATTCCATTTTTCCGGTTACTAAGTTTTTTGCAGGCCAGTTGTATGAAATTGATTCCCTAAACCTGCGTGCCGTACAATACACAACCACCGAAACAAAAACGGATACTGCGCTTTTGTCAAAGAATGAGTTTACGTTGCTGGCAAATGAGTTTATGCAACCAGACATCAGCGATTCATCCCTTAAGAATTATTATACAGAAACCAGTTTTGCAGATCAGTCCATACCAAGCGTAACACTGACTTATGCTACGGTTAAGGAAGAATTGGAAATACAGCGCCTGGATGTCGTCATTCAGCCAGACCCGGATGAAAGTGATAAAGTTAAAAGTGTATACCTTGAAAAGATAACCCACAGAGAAGATACTCTGATAATTAAAAAGCTTCTATGGCGAACCAGCCGCTATTTTCAGATTACGACCAGTAAACAGGTGGGCCAAAAACCTGCAACAAACAGTCAGTTAAAAGTCTCATGGAACACGCCATATTAACGATTTTTCCGAAATTCGCTCCTCTTACTTAATTAATAATGAAAGCTCAGGATTTTCACAACATTGCACATACAATTCCGCATCAGCCCGGCATCTATAAATATTACGATGTAAAGGAGGAATTACTTTATGTTGGAAAAGCTAAAAATTTAAGAAAAAGAGTGGGTTCTTATTTTAGCAAGGCGTTTACAAATTATAAAACACACGAACTTGTACACCGGATTCACCATATTAATTTCACAATCGTTGATTCTGAACAGGATGCATTTCTTTTAGAAAATTCACTGATCAAGGAGTACCAGCCCAGGTTCAATATCAATTTGAAAGATGATAAAAGCTATCCCTTTATTGTCATAAAAAAAGAACCTTTCCCGCGAGTTTTCTTAACCAGGAGAAGAATAGAAGACGGTTCTGAATACCTTGGCCCATTTACTTCAGTAAGCAAGGTGCGTGAATTGCTGGACTTTATAAAACAGAATATACAACTTCGAACCTGTAAACTAAACCTGACAGACAATAACATCAGTAAGGGCAAGTTTAAAGTTTGCCTTGAGTATCATTTGGGTAACTGTAAAGGGCCCTGCGAAGGCCTTCAGGATGCAGCAGACTACAATCACCAACTGAGTCAGCTAAAGAACTTCATGAAAGGCAATCTCAACCCTGTGTTACAGCATTTTAAAGCCGAAATGAAAAACTATGCAGAGAATTTAAAGTTTGAAAAAGCAGAAATCACCCGGAAAAAGATTGAGCACCTGGAAAATTACAAGGCAAAATCAGTTGTGGTTAGCAAGCATTTAACCAATTTGGATGTCTTTTCTATCCTAAAGGAAGGAGATATTGCGTACGTTAATTATCTAATGATTTACAACGGGGCAATTGTTCAAACACATACTACCCAACTCGAGACTCACCTGGAAGAAACACAGGAGGAAGTACTGGCTTTCGCAATCGCCCAGATAAGGGGAATATTCAGCAGTCTTTCCCGCGAAATCATTGTTCCATTTAAAGTCGAATACCCGGAAGACGGATTAATAATTACTATTCCAAAAGGTGGCGAAAAAAAGAAATTACTGGACCTTTCAGAAATGAATGTAAATTATTTTAAAGAGGAAATCAGGAGGAAGAAAACGTTACAACTGGAAGGAACCAGTGATGAGGAAAAAAGGAAAGTGCTATTTCAATTACAAAAAGATCTTCAGCTTGCTGAATTACCTGTTCATATTGAATGCTTCGATAATTCAAATTTCCAGGGTAGCTATCCGGTGTCTGCTATGGTTAGTTTTAAAGATGGCATTGCAAGCAAAAAAGATTACAGGCACTACAATGTTAAAACCGTAACAGGCATTAATGACTTTGCCACCATGAAAGAAGTAGTTTACCGCCGTTATAAAAGGCTTTTCGAAGAAGAGCAGACACTTCCTCAACTTGTTATTATAGACGGCGGCAAGGGTCAGTTACATGCCGCTATGGAAAGTATATATGAACTGAACCTGCAAGGCAAATTAACATTTGTAGGACTGGCAAAAAATGAAGAAGAAATTTTTTTTGAAGGGGATAAAGAATCCGTGAAGTTGCCATTCAACAGCGAAAGCCTTAAATTAATCAGGCGAATACGTGATGAAGTTCACAGATTTGGAATTACTTTCCACCGTAAAAAACGAAGTAAGGGAACGTTCAAAAATGAATTGGAAGACATTAAGGGAATTGGCGATAATACTGCAAATATACTGTTGAAGGAATTTCGCTCTGTCCTCAAGATCCGGCAATCTTCAGAAGTTACTTTAGCGAAAATTGTGGGTCAGTCTAAAGCAAAAATTATTTGGAATTATTTCAATGCAGAGGAGTAGTGAAATGAAAAATGTAATTATAATAAGTGAAACTTTGTGGATATCAGTAAAAATAAGGGGCCAGGATAGAAATCCAGCCCCGTTTTAAAATCCAATATCCTATGAAAAACCATTGTAAAAATAACTAAACAATTCTATTAAGCAATAC
>JBBJOD010000175.1:0-9106 GCA_037721715.1 Chitinophagaceae bacterium
TAATCATGATCGTCAGCAGGCGTTCCTTTTTGTTTTCGATGCTCCTGGCACTCATAATGGCGGGGACGGCACAGGCAAAACCACTGATCATCGGCATTACACTCTTACCGTTCAGGCCTACTTTGCGCATGAGCTTATCAGTTAGGAAGCTAATTCGGGCCATATATCCTGTATCCTCCAGTAACGTAATCAGTCCAAACAAAATCATTATCTGGGGTACAAATACCAGGATGCCGCTCAAGCCGGCAATGAACCCATTAATCAGGAGGTTGCTCCACCAGCTTTCCGGAAGGGTGCTGTTGAGCCACCCACCTGTTTTTGCAAAAACCCATTCAATGGCATCCATGGGATATTCTGCCAGCAGGAAAATGCTTTGAAAAAGAAAAAATAAAACAACCAGCAGAATAAGGTACCCCCAGACCCGGTGTAACAAAATATTATCAAGCCGTTCTGTAAAAAAAGTTTTCTGCAGGGGGTCGGGCTCGGAAACAGTTAAATCCATGATGTGCTTGATGCGCCCATACCGCTGCATAATTTCATCTGCCTGGGTACGGGTATGATTGAAAGAATGAACTCTTTCAATGTTCTCAATATGATCGTGCATTAACTGGTTAAAAGAAAAATTTTCATGATTGATCAGGTAATGAATGGCCGTATAATCGCTGATGGCAGGGAAATGCTTCTTCATGGCTTCCACCGATACAGGGGCCAGTGATGCGTTCGGGATAAAGTCGAATACCGGCGCCTTGTATAAATTATTGGCTGTTCGTGAGATCGCCTTTTTTAATTGGGGGATACCCTTGTTTCTCCGCGGGTTTACCTGAACTACCGGAACGCCTAATTCCCTCTCAAGGCCTTCAATGTCTATCTCGATCCCTTTCTTCTTTGCAATATCCATCATGGTTAGTGCAACTACAACCGGTATCTTAAGGTCAATGATCTGCGATACAAATAATAGGTTACGTTTCAGGTTGCTGGCATCGGCCAAAAGCACCACGAGGTCAGGCCTGATATCCGTATCCTGGTTAAGCAATACCCGGTAAGTGACCCACTCATCTGCTCGCCTTGGATATAAACTATAAGTGCCAGGCAGGTCTATAATTCGCGCTGTAAGGGTATCTGTCAGTTCGCTTAAACCGGTTTTCTTATCGACAGTAACACCTGGAAAGTTGCCCACTTTCTGGTTTAGCCCTGTTAATGTATTGAATAAGGAACTTTTACCGCAATTGGGATTTCCTACTAATGCAATATGGAAGATTGATCTTTTCAAATGGAGTGTAAAAGTAACACGAAACGGGGCAGGAGGTTTACGAAATCGGGAGCTTATCGCAAATGGGCAATACAAAGGTAATTGCGAACTATTTAAATTTGTTTACTAATAACCAGTTTACCGTCTTCATAGATAGGTACAACATTGGCTGTATCAGGTGCCAGGCAGTATTTAATGTCTTTTTGAAGCCCGTATCCGACCAGGCGGTAATAGTGCGAAGCATTTTTAGTTCTTAAGAATTCGAACATATCCTGCCGGCCTTCCAGGTAAATCACCTCAGCCAGTTGAGATGAATCGCAGTTAATATCGAAATGATCTTTTACCCTGTTAATCACTGCGCCTGCAAACAAAGTGTCTTCCAGGTTGATCTTGTCTTTCCATGCTGCACAACCGAGGATGACACTTCTCTTTTGCTCTATCAGGTATTGGCAAACAGCTGAAAAGTTAGGGAAAGAGCCGGTTATAATACTGGTTGCACCTTTTTCCAGTGCCATATGTAAAAGTTTGGTACCATTGGTGGTAGTCAGCACCAATGTTTTCCCGGCAATAAAGTCCCTTGAATATTCAAAAGGCGAATTTCCATATTCAAGTCCCTCAGCAACCTGGCCGTCCCTTTCGCCCGCGGTAATGCATTCAATTTTTTTAGCCCACTCAATGCATTGCCGAACATTCTCGACCGGGATAATGCATTCGGCCCCATTGAATAATGCAGTGGCTATGGTAGAGGTAGCGCGTAATACATCAATGATAACGACAATTGTATCACTTACATCGTACAATTGTAAAAGCGCCGGAGACAGGCAGGTAAATAATGCAGGTTTCTGGTGGTGCATCAGCAGGTGGATTTACACTTGGTATCTTGTCTTATTAGCTAAACGGGAATTTTACTACTTTGGCTTGTAACAGCCTGTCACGGATCTTTATATAAATATGAGAATCAATATTTGCATGAACAGTGCTGACGTATCCCAAACCAATCGCCTTGCCCAGGGAAGGAGACTGCGTACCCGAGGTAACACGCCCGATGGTCATGCCCGTGAAATCCTTTATCTCGTAGTCATGTCGTGGAATTCCTTTTTCCATCATTTCAAATCCCACCAGCTTTTTCTGAAGGCCGGCTGATTTTTGTTCCTCGAGGATTTCACGGGACGGAAAGTCTTTCGTGAATTTAGTGATCCAGGCGAGGCCGGCTTCCAAAGGGGAAGTATCATCAGATATATCGTTCCCATACAAACAAAAACCTTTTTCGAGCCTGAGTGTATCCCTGGCCCCAAGTCCTATTGGTTTAAGCCCCTGTTCGGTGCCCACTTCAAATATTTTGTCCCATATTTTTTCGGCTGCATTGTCTTTGTCTTCAAAATATAATTCTACTCCTCCTGAACCGGTGTAACCGGTAGCGCTGATCATAACATTTTCGACGCCGGCAAATGTTCCCTTTACGAAAGTATAATACTCCAGGTTGAGGATATCAATATCTGTCAGGGGTTGGATTATCTTAGTGGCATTGGGTCCTTGTATGGCCAAAAGGCATGTTTTGTCAGAAATATCGTGTAGATCTACATGCTGTGTATTATGCGCATTGATCCAGCTCCAGTCTTTGTCGATATTGCTTGAATTAACTACCAGCATGTAAGTCTTATTCTCGTCTATGCAGTATACCAGCAGGTCATCTATGATACCTCCGATATTATTTGTCATGCAACTATACTGGGCTTTTCCGGCGGTTAATTTGGAAGCGTCGTTTGTTGTTACCCGCTGAATAAGGTCCAGCGCGTTTTCCCCTTTCAAGATGAATTCACCCATATGACTGACATCAAATACGCCGGCATTCTTTCTTACAGTTGAATGTTCGTCGTTTATACCGGAGTAACTGATGGGCATATTGAAACCCGCAAATTCAGCCATCTTTGCTCCCAGGGTAGTATGTTTTTTTAAAAAGGGGGTGCTTTTCATCTATAGATTTTAGTGTCAAAAATAATGGTTGCCATGCAGGCAGCCAATAATAGATTGAAGAGTATCGGGTATGGTATTGGTTATCGTTTTTTTGAACCCCTACTGGTGCCTTTTAGGGCTATCTCACTAACCGGTAAGGCACAAGAGTTGTCCAACTGGCATTGTTGGTAATTGAACCTACCCGCGATGAACCGTTGGAACACTTGCGCCAGTTGTAAGATCGCTGACAGCCGACAGCCGATTACAACAAAGCCCCTCGCTTGCGCTCAGGGCCTTATTGCTTCAACTTCAACTCCGCCTGCAACCCATTGTTACCGGGCAGCGGGCAGCTTATTGAAAAAGCATCAGTAAAGTATACAGCGGTTTAGGTGAATCCGTATAGGAAGTCTGAACAACATTTTTAGACTGCTGAACGGACAGTGTTTCTTTTTTTCCAATACGAGATATGCTTTCGGTGCTGTCTTTTCGAATGATGAACACAGTATCTGTTTTGCTTTTGTTGTCTTTATACCGATAGCCTTCATTAGAATTGTTATCCTGGCCTGTGCCTTCCACGTTAACGTTCCCACTGTTGCCACCGTCAGACTCATTGTCGTTTTGTTCATCTCTGTTGCGTTTTTCACGGGCAGTCTCCTCCAGGCCTTCCTGGGTCATGATGTATTCTTTATTGCTGTTCCAGTAATAGGAATTGTCCCACCTTTCATCCCAATCAATGTTCCAACCTCTCCTGCTGTTCATATTAATGTTGAACCAGTTGTAAGAATCAACGCTCCGGTCTACTTCCACACGTTTACCTACCGGTACTTCCAACACCAGCATAACCTGTTGGTTGCGGAATTTGTCTCGTTGGGTAATCGAAAATCCTTTCGGCAGGTACAGGATGCTGTCCCTTTGCATAACGCTGAAATTGATCCGGTAGGCAAGGTCTTCTGCAATAGCGGGTGTATTGCCGTTACTGAACTTCACTGAGTAAGCATGATAGATGGAATCATTGCTTTTTATCAGTTTCACCCGGATAGAGTTCATCATGATACTGTCTTCATTTTTGCTGAAAAAAGGCATGTTTCCGTCGAAACCAAACCAGTCGCTTCCATAGTATTTTACATTCCCTTCGGTAACTTTCACATGAATCTTGTTATTAAAAGGCTGGCTGATGGTAACATCTTCTTTCACACTTGTTTTAGAACGAAAATTACGGGCAATTAAACCACTCAGTAAAATAGCGCTGACCAATCCCAATATCCACAGGCTGCCGAAACTGTAACCCAGGTAGTGATTACTTGATCTAACACCCATAATGCGGCGAATCAGCCAGGTAAGCAATGCGATGATCGGGATGCCCAGGAAAAGGATCAGTGTTGACCAGGCAAGAAAGTTCTGCCAGAATCCTTCCAAAAGAAATGTTTTGAAAGGGAAGGCGCCTATGCCGCTGAACAGTACGGCTACCAGGGCCATCACCAAAGCAAATACAATGATACCGGCAATGAACAAAAAGAATGCTTTGAATAATACACCGATAGCATGCCCCACGCCCGACCTTGATCTTCTGATCACCGGGCCGGACTCAGCAGAGAAATTCTTACCGGCCTGCTTTATCTCCTGCCCAAAATACTGGGCCCTTTCTTTCACTTCTCCGCCAAATTTCTCTGCACGGCCTTTAAAGCTTTCCAGGTCTTCCTTGACGGTTTTTTTTATAGACTCCAGGTCAACTTTTTCTCCCCGCATCTCTAATTTTTCCGTTGCACTGGTTGCTGCAGGCAAAACGATCCACAAAACAATGTATATAATGAAGAGGGTGCCACCAAAACCGTTGAAAAGAAAGTTGGGAACCGGGTCAAAATTCATCCACCCGGCCCTGAAAATACTAGCCAAAACACCAAGTATAAATGGCGTTAGGAATATGATCCTCAATATCCACGCATCTATATTCAGATAGGCAGCAATTCCACCAGCTACACCTCCCAACATCCTGTTTTCAGGATTCCGGTACAAGCGTTTGCGCACGTTAATAACCAGTGCCCGGGACGGGACTACAA
Source organism: Chitinophagaceae bacterium (assembly GCA_037721715.1). GTDB lineage: Bacteria > Bacteroidota > Bacteroidia > Chitinophagales > Chitinophagaceae > JADCRZ01. The sequence continues at coordinate 5,260 of JBBJOD010000175.1, forward strand.
TCCACAAAATGATATACAGCAATATGCCAAAACCCATAAAAAGAAACAATACAAATATCAATCGCATGATGGCCGGATCTATCCCAAAGTAATTGGCTAAACCCGCTGCAACTCCCCCAATGATCTTATCGTTTTCCGCACGAAACAGCCTGCGTCCGCTATAAGCTTGCTGAGACTGCTGGTAACCGGCATTGGTACTGCTGCCGGTAGCAGTAGGGCCGTTTGGTGCAGCTGACAGGGTGCCCTCCGCTTCTTGCAGGTCTTCTGGCCGGCCAATGCTTGCTATTACTGAATTAACATCCTCATCCGTAATGCAGGTGCTTATTCTTTTTAGCCGATCCGATAAAAGCTCCGCAATACGGCTTTCGATATCATTGATGATCTCATCCCGCCCTTCTTCATGGGCAAAATACCCTCGCAGGCTTTCGATATAATGTTTCAGGATATCAAAAGCTGTTTCCTCTATCGGAATCACCCTGCCCTGAAAGTTTATGTTAATAATTTTTTTCATTGTAATCGTATTTGGAGGTTGAAGTTTTAATTCAGTTGATGGAAGTGATAGAATCTTTTTTATTGGCAAGAGTGTTTACGGCATTTGCCAGCTCGTTCCAGGTAGCTTCGAGTTCCTTATAAAAGGCTTCCCCTTTATCTGTTAATAAAAAATATTTCCGGGGGGGGGCCGGAGTTGCTCTCTACCCAACGATAGTTGAGCATTGCCGCGTTTTTTAGCCTGGTCAGCAAGGGATATAAGGTTCCCTCCAGGATGTTCAGGTTGGCGGCTTTCATCTCTTCCACGATATCACTTGGGTAAGCCTCCCCTCTGCGGATAATTGACAGAATGCAAAACTCCAGAATTCCTTTCCGCATTTGGCTCTGGGTGTTCTCTATATTCATACACTATTTTTTTTTATCCTAACCGCTCCCTCTTTGTCCTTCTTTACAAGCGTTTCAGGGAAGAGGAATAAACCGGCTCGGGGTTATTATTTTTACTTGACAAGACAAATCTATGAACTATTTTAGTACTATGCAACACTAAGTACCATATTTTTAAAGGTAACTATCATAGAATGATAACGGGTTTTATATGGAATTCAATACCGGATTGAGTTTTAACAGTATATATCAACAAAAACAATTTCTTCCGAGTTTTATGAACGGTAATATTTGCGGACTAATGGATAACTAATACCTTTTTATCTTGAAATTTTCTACCTAGCAGTGAGCAAGACTAACGGGCGATCTGATCCCGGACTCCTTTAAACGCAGTGCCTTCTTTAATTTTCAAATCAATCCATGCAGCGTAAGAAAGGTGTTTTCACTGGAAAACAATCAATTAACCGGAGTATTTTGGTCGTGTAACTCATGTACGAATATGTCATCAAAACTTTTTAGCTATAATAGTAAGGCTACCTTTATTGATAAATACGTGCTAAATGGTTAGAGAGGCCGATTCAACGAACCATGAATTCAACCTTGCAGTTGATTTTGTAAAAGACACCAGCAAATCGCTGTTTCTCACCGGTAAAGCAGGAACCGGGAAGACTACTTTTTTAAAACACATAAAAAATACAACCAACAAAAATACAGTGATAATCGCCCCTACAGGCGTAGCTGCCATCAATGCAGGCGGTACAACCATTCATTCCTTTTTCCAGCTGCCCTTCGGACCTTTCATTCCGGTAAGTGCAGGAACAATCAATCCACATCCCGATTTTGCAGACAAACATTCGATCTTTAAAAATATCCATTTTACCAGTGATAAAATAGACCTGTTACAGGAACTCGACCTGATTATTATAGATGAGATATCAATGGTACGCTGTGATGTCATCGACGCCATAGATACGGTTATGCGACATTACAGGAAACAACTTTACCTGCCTTTCGGAGGTGTGCAGGTGGTTTTTATCGGAGACCTGTTTCAATTGCCCCCTGTAATGCCAGAAAGGGAATGGAAAATTTTAAGTCAATACTACCAAAGCCCTTACTTTTTTAGCTCGGAGGTAATTCGGCAATCTCCACCTCTTTACCTGGAACTAAAGAAAATATATCGGCAAAATGACCAGGGTTTTATTGGTATTCTCAACCGCGTGCGAAACAATGAAGTAGATTGGGAAGACCTGGAAATACTTCATAAGTGCTATGATCCTGACTTTAAAACGAAAGGCGATGCGGGTTATATCATGCTTTCTACCCATAATAAAAAAGTAGAAGCCATTAACGCGGCTGAATTGGAAAAATTAGCGACCAGGCTTTTCAAGTTCAAGGGTTCAATGAAAGGTGAATTTCAGCAGAAGGCACTTCCTACTGAAATGGAACTATGTTTGAAGGAGGGTGCGCAGGTCATGTTCGTTAAAAATGATACGGAAGCAATTAAAAGGTATTACAATGGTAAACTGGGCATCATAAAAGAGATTAGTTCAGGTGAAATAACGGTGGAATTTACAGATACAAGGCGTGAGATGATCCTGGAGAAGGCTACCTGGGAAAACATCAGTTATGACCTTAACAGGGAAACCGGCGAAGTGGAAGAGAAAATTGAAGGTACGTTTACCCAATATCCCGTTAAACTGGCCTGGGCCATTACCGTTCATAAAAGCCAGGGTCTTACTTTTGAAAAGGCTATTTTAGACCTTGGTTCCTCATTCGCTCCTGGTCAGGTGTACGTGGCACTAAGCCGCTGCACGTCATTGGACGGACTTGTATTGCACTCGCGTATTTGGCGGCAATCTATCATGACCGATCCAACTATACTCGAATTTGCAGCCAATTGGTTGAAAGGAAGCGCCTTGAAAGAAATACTGGAGGAAGAGAAGCAATCCTGCAAACTCAATACGATCATGTCAAATTTTGAATTGACTAAATTATCCAAGGTTTTTCACCAACATCTTTATAACAACAAAGAGAAAAATGACGGTTACCCGGCTGCAGGAATAGACACCGCCATCAAGTTGTATGCAGAAGCTAACAGGCTCGAGCAAGTAGCCTCCCATTTTAGAAAAGAGCTGAGAAAACTCCTGGACGAGTGCCGGCAACAGGAGGATTCAAAACTGTTGGAAACCAGGCTGGAAGCGGCTACAAAGTATTTCACCGATTGCATACACCTTGAATTGCTGAAACCGCTGGATGCTCACCGCAAATCCTTGAAGGGAAGGCACCGGTCTCCTGCCTACCTGCATCAACTTACTCAACTGGAAAATTACTGCCAGAAAAAAATATCCCTTTTGCACAATACAACAGCGTTAGTTCCTGTATTCTGAGAAAGCGGTGTATTAGAAATTCTCCACTATTAAAATTGTTCTTTACATTCTCCTTCTCAATAATTTTCCCAGCTGCTGTGACTGTACATCATACCCGTGCAAAATTATTTCGTGGCAACATGATGGCATTCATTTCATTCTGTGCATTTGCATAACTGAAACCAGTGTAGATGCTGCAACAACAGGTAGATCCTGAGGCAGTTTTCTTGATGGGCGTCATAAATAAACAAAGTACTTTAAGCAAGAGCGAACGAAATTAAAGATACAAAATCATGTTTGCAATGTTTTAGCTTCGACAATTCCACGAACTAACATTTAAAGGACAAACCGATGTTGATGGAATAATCTGCAAAAGCAGCATCTCCCTGCGCGCGTACTTCTGTTATCCGGGTTCTTATTTTGTCTGGTACACTTTGCGTGCGGCTTCTTACCAAAGCCACCGGAACAGCAGCAAGTGCAGTCAATTTTTTTAGTTGGTAAGATAGTCCGGGCTCGGCAGAAACAACGTATCCCGGCCTTCTGAACCCATTATTGCCACCTGCCAGGTCGTGAACTGGCACACACTCCATTCGCATTCCGGCTTAAGC
>JBBJOD010000004.1:0-30546 GCA_037721715.1 Chitinophagaceae bacterium
CCCAGCATTTTCTCAATGCTTTGCATTTTTTTTACACTCTTACGAACAGTATTAAAATTAGTAAGCATGCCTCCCAGCCAACGTTCTGTAACGTAAGGCATATTCACTTTTTGGGCACATTCCGTTACAATCTCTTTTGACTGTTTCTTGGTTGCCACAAACATGATCTTCTTTCCACTTTTGGCAATCTGCTTCAAAGCGGAAGCAGCTTCCTGCAGCGCTTCTGTCGTTTTATTCAGATCTATAATATGAATGCCCTTTTTTTCAGCAAAGATGTAAGGCAACATCTTCGGGTTCCACTTCTTCTTTAAATGACCAAAGTGTACACCCGCTTCTAACAACTGTTGCTGTAATGAAGTATTTTGTTCCATTTTACTAATTTGAATTTTAATGTGAGATCTCAGACCGGGCATTCGTAACAGAAGTACAAACTTCCATTATTAAATCTCCAATGATTAACGTTTAGAGAACTGGAAGCTTTTCCTGGCTTTTTTACGACCTGGCTTTTTACGCTCAACTTCCCTGGGGTCTCGCCTTAACAACCCGGCAGCCTTTAATATCGGCCTGAGCTCTTGATTTACCTCGAGTAAAGCCCGGGCAATGCCCAGTTTAGCGGCTTCTGCCTGGCCCTTAACTCCACCACCTGTTGCGTTGATCTTTATGTCGAACTTATCTAGTGAATCAATGGTCTTTAAAGGCAACTCTACCTGGTTCTGAAGGTACACGAGGGGGAAGTACACCTTATAATCCTTGTCGTTAATAATGATCTTACCGTCGCCTTTATTCAGGAACACTCTCGTCACAGCTTCTTTTCGGCGGCCCACTGCGTTTTTTTGTTTTTCCATTTACTTGCTTTTTATACCCGGAACGGGTTCTGATTAAAAGGTTAGTGGTTGCGGTTTCTGCGCACCATGCTGATGCTCACTTCCGGCGTACACAAATAATTTTTTGTACATTTTCCTGCCAAGACGGTTTTTTGGAAGCATCCCTTTAACGGCTCTCTCAATCAAAGCATCCGGCCGGCGTCTAAGAAGATTCCGGGCTGATTCCTCTTTTTGCCCACCAGGAAAGCCAGAATAGGTCTGGTACATTTTATCATCCAGCTTGTTGCCGGTGAATACTATTTTTTCTGCGTTAATGACTATTACGTAATCGCCACAATCAACGTGGGGGGTATAATAGGCTTTGGTCTTACCTCGAAGAACAGCAGCAATTTTTGCGCACATGCGACCGACGGTTTGATTAGTACCGTCTACAACATGCCAGTTGCGTTGCACGGTAGCCTCATTCGCATGCATTGTGGTGAAATGTAGTTTACTCATGTTATTACTTTTAGATGACGCCGCCGCTATCCCGAAGGCTGAATTAGAATTAAGGGCGCAAAGGTGACTTAAATCTTTATCACCTCCAAGGAAATGACCGGTTTTTTTTACAGGACACCTTGTAAATTACTGATACTCAATAAAAAAAATGATTCATTTTTTCAACCCCGGCTTCAACCCAGCGTATTGCATTCGATAATTTATATCTTTTATATTCTCCTGGATATTATTAACTGGCTTTTTAGAGCCTTGTAGGCAAAATTCGTTTACTTGTGAAAAGCGATTTCTAAATAGCGGGACCATGAAAATGTAGTTCACTTTGACAGTATTTGACTAAATTGACGCCTGCAAAGCAATTATATGTCCGCAATACAACCGCTGGGAAGATCCGAATTTGGAGACCCGGCAAACGCTGGAAATACCATCACAGTTCAGGAAGCAAATGAATTATTAAATGATTGGGTAAGCAATGAACGCCTCAGGTTACATATGCGACAGGTAGGGGCCGTCATGAAAGCCTGGGCGCTTGAAAAAGAACAGGCTGAAGAGAAGACGGCTCTTAAGTGGCAATTAGCCGGCTTATTGCACGACGCAGACTGGGAGAAATACCCAAACGATCATTGCAGGGTGATTATTGAAAAGTTAGAAGACATGAAAATGGATCCTGATATCATCCACTGTATTGCTTCACACGGCCCACGGCACTTCGGCGTAGAACCAGTTAGCACTATGGATAAAATGATCTATGTCTTCGACGAACTGTCTGGCTTTATTCATGCTTCCGCATTAATCAGGCCAACCGGTTATGAAGGTATGGACGTTAAAAGCATCATGAAGAAACTAAAAACACCATCATTTGCTGCACAGGTTAGCCGGGAAGATATTTACGATGCCATAGCAAGAATAGAAGTTGACCTGGATTCCGTGATAGATTTCGTAGTTAAGATCCAGAAAGACGTACGATAGAATAATACAATGCTGCACTATACTTGCCGCAGGTTAATGGCTGCTGATAGTAAGCATTCCGGGAACTTAAATATTTCAACGCCCCCTATGAGAAAGTGGTTAATTGTGTTGCTGATATTGCTAGTTTTTTTTAATGTAAGTGTATTCCTTTTTATCCCGGCTACACTGAATATTTCAAAAATAGTTTATATCAACTGCTCAAAAAATTCGGCCGGCAGGTATTTGCTTGACCAAAGTAAATGGCAAAACTGGTGGCCGGGTAACAAACCTGCATTGCGTAGTTTTAATGGTGCTTTAACAAGCACTTTTTCCTTCAGGGAATACTCTCACCAGGCCACGGCTTTCTTCACTGATAAAATCGAAGTGCTCACACGCAATGGACACGATTCCTTGAATACCATTCTTAATATTTTGCCGGCAGACAAGAACTTAATCGTCATCCAGTGGCGATGCAGCATGCGTACGAGCCTCCATCCAATCACCCGAATACTGGAATACAGGAGGGCCACCAGGTTGAGAAATAACATGTCGTCTATCCTAACCAACTTGCAAACCTTTTTGGAGAAGACCTCCAATGTATATGGTTTTCACATAGAAGAGATCATTTCAAAAGACAGCACCTTGGTTGCAACCAGGTATATTACTGCTAAATACCCGGGAACTGTAGAAGTGTACGGATTGATTGATACCCTCAGAGATTATATCAGCAGACAGGGCGCAACTGAAACAAATCATCCCATGTTGCGTATTTCGAAAATCAATGAAAACGAATTTCAAACCATGGTAGCTATTGCCACCAATAAAAAGTTACCTGGAAATGGCCCTGTCTTTTTTCAACATTTTGTTCCCTGGAAAACACTTACAGGAACAGTAAACGGTGGAACTTATACCATTGAACAGGCTTTCCGGCAACTGGAGGTGTATGTAAGCGATAACCAGCGCACTTCAATGGCCGTACCCTTTCAGTTACTGGTTACAGACAGAACATTTGTAAAAGATTCGTCTAAATGGGTGACTGTAATTTGTCAACCCGTTTCCTGACCTGGCCAGGCCGGTACACTACATGACTATTTAATTACTGGTGTTTTGTTGAATTGAATGATTATTGTGCTGTCGTTGTTACGTGCAAGTATAAACGCTTCCTTTGACTGGGCTATCCTGATTTGTTTTGCCTTCCTTACTTGTCCCTTCACCTGTAGCCCGTTTATTGACGAACAGGTAAATGAATTGTTGCCCTGGTTTAACAATACTGTACCAAAATCAGCATCATATCTTCCCATCTCGATATTGTTCTCGTAATAATTTCCAAATAGCAGGATATCCGGCAGGCTGTCCTGATTGGCATGCACCGCAACCGCATCTTTATATGGACTTAACTGTGCCTCCCAGGGCATTTCCTGCACATCGAATCGTAAATTGCCTCTATTAACCAGGATAGCATTTGAGAAGTAATCAGCGGTTAATACATCGGCTGCCCGGAGTTTGGCAGTGGTAAAAATATCTTGCAGTGACGACCTTGCAAAATCCTCCGCGTAAAGAAATTTTTTCCTGAGAACGGGCATTTGCCTTTCCAGCTCGGCTTTATTTGCAAAAGGAATTTGTTTACCGTTCAGGTAATAGGTTAAAACCTGTTCTTTCTTTCCATTGCCGTCAAAGTCATCATAATAGAGCTGTACCGGCTCCCTGGCCGAGGCTTTAAGGCGACTATTATGTCCGAGGTTACCGGCAATCAGGTCGATGTTGCCATCATTGTTTACGTCGCAAGGCAGTATAAAATTCCACCACCCTTTTTTGTCCGTTAAACTTTTTTTGACGAGTCTTCCTTTCTCACTGATGAAGGCATCAATGCCGCCCCATTCGGAACAGATAACTAGATCTTTATCACCATCCTTGTCGATATCGAACCACTGGGCCTGCGTAACAAAACCAGCGAACGAAAGTTGCGGTGCATATTTTTGGGTTACATCTGTAAACTGGCCGTTCCCTTTGTTTTGAAACAGGTAAGATCGTGGAACCTGCCCATAATCCCAGGGCACCGACCTTCCTCCTATAAACAAGTCGGTAAGCCCGTCCTGGTTGAAGTCATTGGGCACTATGCAGGATGCGGTGAGGTAAATGGCGCCGAAAGCGCTGTCAACCCTGGTCAGGTTTGCTTTGCCATCATTCAGGTAAATGCGCGGAGTAAGATGCAGGTCGGCTCCATAGTATTCATTGCCCCCGCTTGCTACTGCCAGGTCAACGTGCCCATCATTGTTGAAGTCAGCCCAGCAGGCATCCACATCCTCAAAAACGCTGTCATTTTCCAACGATGGCTGCAATGATTTATAAAAGTTGCCAGAAGCATTTTGAAGGAAGATCACACTTTTTTCACGTTTCGATGACCCGATGAAAACATCTTCAAACCCATCATGATTTATATCTGCCACTGCCAGGCCCGGGCCTTCCGTTGAAAACATATGCGGAATCAGCGGTTCGCGGTCGAATTCGCTGAAGGGGTTTTCCTGGTGTTTGTGCAAAAGACCGGTTTCACGGGTTACGTCGATCATCGGGGTAGAAAAATTTTTCAAACTACCCGTCATGTTTTTGTAATTAAATTTTGGTAGGCCTTTCCTATAGTTTAGAGTCAACGAAGAAACACCTTGCTCAATAAGAATTGGTTGATAAGAATTGTCAGGCCAAATAATGAAAATGGAATCGATTTGTGTGTTTTCCAGACCAATATGGACCGGTGATTCCATGCTGGATAAAAAACCTCTTACAGCATATTTTTCATATGTTCTAACACCTCCATTTGCATATAACACCAGTTTTGCACCTAATGCGTTAATATTTCCTGCCGGCCCTTGTAATGTGAAATTTAAATAGGCCGGCGTCTTTTTATCGGCATAGCGATTCTGATACAGAAGTGCAGGGTCATCAATATTATTTACTATGATATCGAGGTCGCCATCATTGTCAAAATCTGCATACACCGATCCGTTTGAATACGTTGACTGGTTGTTCCCTACCTGGCTTTCCATATTGGTAAAAGCAAGGCCCCCATTATTCTTAAAGAATTTATTGGGAATTTTTATGCGTGGAAACTTATCGATAAGCTTCATGTTTGTTCTACCGATTTTGTTGTCCCGGATCATATCCTGGATATCCTGGTTTGAGATATAAGTGATATAATCTATGTCATTCATTCTTTTAGGGATCCCGTTAGAAATAAAAAGGTCTTTTAATCCATCATTATCAAAATCGATCCATAGCGGAGCCCAGGACCAGTCAGTAGAAGCAACGCCTGAAAACAAACCAGCTTCACTGAACACACCATTTCTACGATTGAATTGCAGGTTGTTTCTGGTGTACTGGTAATGATATCCATAGCCGACTTTTTGATAAAACAGGTCATGAGAGTCTTCGCCCAACGATCGTTTGAGAATATAAGGATCATAGGGTAACATATCCATTGTAATAATCTCCGGGTAGGCATCGTTGTTAATATCAGCAATATCTACACCCATCGAATACTGGCTGGTGTGCATCACCTGGTTTGTAAGCTGTTCTTTGAATGTTCCATCATGCTGGTTGATATAGAGGTAATCGTTTTCGTGGAAATCGTTTGCTATGTAAATATCAGGGTAGCCGTCTACATTGATATCTGCCACGGATATGCCCAATCCATAACCAAGAACAGAACTGTTGATCCCTGCCTGTTTGGTTACTTCATTAAATTTACCGTTTCCCTCATTGCGGTAAAGCCTGTCTCCGGACAAGGGAGTTGATTTGACGAGCAATTGACTGCGAATACCAAAATTGCCGTTCTGATGAATGAAGTGATTTAGCAGGTACATGTCAAGGTCGCCATCTGCATCATAATCAAGAAAGGCGGCCTGTGTACTAAATCCGGAAAATGCCAGGCCATAATCAACTGCCTTATCGGCATAGAAGGGGATACCTGTGGCATCGATTCCCTGGCAAATTAAAAACAGGTTGTGACTCTCAAGTATTTCATGCTTACCAACACGACATATGTACAGATCAAGAAGACCATCGCTGTTGATATCCACGACCGATACGCCAGTTGACCAACCGCCGTCCTGTGGAATTTTAGTGGCATTGGTAACATCTTTAAAGTGCAGCTTTCCTTCGTTCAGGTACATTTTATTACTGCCCTGGTTGGACGCAAAAAAAAGGTCTGTGTTTCCATCATTGTTAAAATCCCCAGCACCAATTCCTGCGCCATTATAAAAATACATGTACTTAAACACATTGAACGAATCGGTGGAAATTAGCTTGTTTGTAAAATTTAAACCGGTAGATCCACTATTGAGTACATCAAAAACAGGCGGCTCTGTCTTCTTAGAATTACAGGCAATAAAAAACATACTTGTAAAAAGCAGGTACCTGGTAAGAAATGTCTTTTGCCAACAATGATTCATAGTGCTTTCCGGAATATTTTGAGCAGGTAATTTTCAGTAACGAATTGCCCGGGTATTGATTTGTGACCTTATGTTATACATCTGGGGATAGTCGTCATTGCGTAGAAACAAGAGGTAGCTTTTGTTCTTGCCCTCTAATTCTACCATGTCGCGCACTTCTCCATTCACTTTCAAACCGGATTCCGAAGAACCAACCCAGCTGAATTCTCCTTTGCCATTATTTATAAAGACATCACCGTAGCTGGCATCCAGTTTTTGAAGCTGAGGTGGAAAACCAGACCTGTTACCACCGGTTACCAGGTCCACGAAACCATCCTCATTTAAGTCTAAACTAAGAATAGCGTTCATTGATGACAGTTGGGCGCGGTAAGGTAATTTCTGTACACTAAAGTTGCCCTTTCCGTTGTTGATGGCGACACAGGAACTGGAGTAATTGAATTCCTTAACTACAGCTTTGCTTAGTATTTCAGGTTTGAATAATTCCTGTATTGATTTCTTTGCGTAATCGCTGTGTTTAAGGTTTTCTTTTTTGAGAAAGGGAAACTGGTCCTGCATCTCGGTTTTCAAAAAAACCGGTTTATCCTTTCCTTCGGTTTTACGTGTTATTATTTTATCAGCTTCGCCATTCCCGTCAACGTCGGCTATCCAAAGTTTTGCAGGATGCTCATTGTTTGGGTTCAGGTAAAAATTCTCTCCAATATTTCCTAAAATAAGATCTGCCTTGCCATCTTTATTTACGTCAGCAACAGAAACGGATTGCCACCAGCCAGACAGTGCCAGTAAATTTGTTTTTACTTCCGTAAAACGATCTATGTTAAAGGAAAATATACGCGGTGTCATCCATTCGCCTGCAATGATTAGTTCCTTATTGCTGTCGCCTTCAATGTCCGCCCAAACTGCGCTTGTTACCATGCCAATACCAGCGATATCCGGGTTCCTGGCTTTTGCTATATCCTGGAAGTGACCATTGCCGTCATTTATATAAATGAAACTGGAAGGAGTTACACCGTAGTCGCGTGGTGTACTTCTTCCGCCCACAAACAGGTCAAGGTCGCCATCATGATCGAAATCATTAGCAACGGCCACAGCCACATTTACGCCATTACTACGAAATGCTTCTCCATCCAAAGAGAAATTTCCCCGCCCGTCGTTTTTAAGCAACCGGTTCTGCATAAGCCTGCTATAGGGAGGATTGTTGTTACCACCGGGACCAACAAAAAGATCAAGATCTCCGTCTTTATCAGCATCAAAAAAGAGTACGGCCGCATCTTCAAATTCAATAAACTGCTGAAAAATATTATCTTTTTTCCTGTCAAATAATCCGGCTGTGTTTTGAAGATATAACTGTCCTGGAAACCCCGCCGTTCCGCCAATATAAAGATCCATTAAGCCGTCGTTGTTCACATCCCCGCTTGCGGCTTTAGGCCCTTCACGGGAAAGCATTTGAGGGATGTTTCTTTCATAATAAAAGTCAATATAATCGTCTTCTTTGTGCTTTTCAAATATATGAGTAACCGAATCAAATAAAGTGGAAGTGGCTGGTAAATTGCTGGTTTTTTCCAGTTCATTCTTTGAACTATCCAATTCGGGGCTTAGAATGGTATAAAAACTGTCTACGGATGGATGTAAGAACCGGGTGTACGAAAGATCAGGCCATTGAATACTCATAGAATCCACTTCTTTCGTTTGCCCCAATCCAATGACCTGCTTATAGTCAACAGATGATTGGAAGCCACGGCTGGGGATCAGCTCCCGGTAGAATAGCTGCCCGTTTTTATATATCCTGATTTTAGCTCCGATAGCAAATGTATTAAGGCCTGTCCCCCTCAGGTCTACCCCGATAAAGTGATTTTTATTTAGCTCTCTTGAATTGTTTTTGTATATAAATGCCAGCTGGTTTTCATTATTGATAACAAGATCAAGATCGCCATCATTATCCAGGTCACCGTATGCTGCGCCGTTTGAAAAAGAGGCTTGTGTAAATCCCCAGTCTTGCCCCTGGTCGGCGAATTGCAGGTTGCCCTTGTTTCTGAAAGCGCTGTTTAGCATAGGCGTAACCGGTATAATTTTCAACACCTCGTCCACGTTGTCTTTTTTCCCGGTCAGCACCATCTTCTGTATAATATCGTTGGCAAAGAAATTCATGAAATCAAGGTCTGTTACATCTTTGTTGACGCCATTGCATACGTAGATATCATTGAATCCATCATTGTCAGCATCGAAAATGAGGGCGCCCCAACTCCAATCGGTTGCACTTACGCCACTATAATTGGCAATTTCAGAAAATGTGTTATTGCCATTGTTCAGTTGAAGGCAATTCTTCATGAACTGGTGATAGAAACCCAACTGCAACTTTTTATTGTATACATCAATGTTGTCGAATGCACCTAGTGTCTTTAGTCGATAATCATTACCGGGCAACATATCTGTTGTAAAAATTTCCGGAAGTCCATCGTTATTGATATCAGCCATGTCTGCGCCCATTGAAGAAAAACTTGTTTGCTGCATACATTCTTCCAGCCTGTCCTGGAAGGTGCCATTCCTTTGATTGATATAGAGGTAGTCGCGCTCGTAAGAATCATTTGAGATATAAATATCCGGGTAACCGTCATTGTTAACATCCCCCACCGAGATTCCTAGTCCAAAACTCATCAGGGTTCCATGAATACCCGCCTCCCTGGTTACTTCTGCAAAACGCCCTCCGTCGTTGCGGTAAAGGTGGTCACCACCATCTTTCACAAAATCTTTTACAGGCCAGTCTTTTGCGAGCATGTCCCGGCGATTTGTGTAACCCAGGGTGTTAACCGGTATTGGGCTATTGGCAATTATAAAACAATCAAGGTCACCATCGAGATCATAATCAAAAAATGAAGCCTGGGTAGCGTACGAGGAAATATCTAATCCATATTTCGCTGCTGACTCTGTAAAGCTCAGGTCTCGATTATTAATATATAGTTTATTTTTTCTTCGGCCATCTGTCATATGACCGGAATTGCAGATATAGATATCGAGCCAGCCATCGTTATTGATATCAACCATTACGGCACCTGTACTCCACATACTGTCCTGCTTCATGGTAGTCTGCGTTGTGATATCATCGAACCGCCAGGATCCCTTGTTGAGGTACAGCTTGTTTTCCCCCATATTAGATGTTAAGAAAACATCTGCATAGCCATCGTTATTAATATCCCCGATCGAAACACCACCACCATTGTAAAAATTCCTGAACAAAAAGCTGTTATTGATTTCTTCATCCTGCACCTTGTTATTAAAATTGAGACCTGTACCTGGCATTAGCTCGAATAACTTCTTAGTTTCAGATTTACTCCTGCAGCCGACATTGCAGATAGTTGAAAGGATAAGAAAAGAAATTGCAGAGATCTTACTTAAATGCATAACCGAAAGATGTAGAAGAGAACGAACAATGCCTCTAAACTATAAAATGGTAAAGGTCATTATTTACTAATGACCTTTACCATTTAAATTATGTTAATTTAATTAGTAGCCGGGATTCTGCTTAAGGTTGGGGTTGGCCAACAACTGATCAGGAGCTATAGGGAACAACAAGTTTCTCACGGGATCACTATCTGCCTCTTTCAGTGGCCATTTCTTAAGGAAAACACCAAAACGGATCAGGTCCTGTCTTCTCCAGCTCTCAAAGTACATTTCACGGCCTCTTTCAGCCAACAAAGTGTTCGGACTTGCTACATTATTTGCATCTACCAATGTTATTGCTGTTAACGGAGTGGCTCCCCGTGCTAAACGAATCTGGTTCACTAACAGGAGCGCACCTGCCGCATCAGGTGTGGAAGATCTCATCCTTGCTTCAGCCATCATTAACAACACATCTGCAAACCGAAAGATCTGCAACTGGTTACGCTGGTTTCCGCCATCGTACGCATTGTAATCTGGTGGATATTTTACAACCCGTATACCTGCAACTTCTAGACGGTTTTTATCAATTTCAATCAATTTCACATCTGAAGTAAAGGAAAGGGGATTACCCTGGCGGTCTTTAAGAGCAACTCCTGCCTGGTTAGTTTGCAAACCTACTACAAGACCTGGCTTTAACCCGGATATATTTGTAACACCTGGATAGGGCTGTCCTCCAACACGGGTATCTGAGGCCCCAAAAGTGTTATAGAAATCCGCTACCGTTGTAAATCCGTTCCAACCGGCACTACCTGATTTCTGATCCCACGAGTTATAATGCAGCGTACTCATCCAGCGTGCATTAACGCCACCACTATTTATTCCGTTTGTTGCAGCGGCACCTGAATTGTTCCAGGCCAGTATCCTTTCTTTTGACAAGGTTGAATTCTCAGGACCGAAATTATCGAAATACTTAGCAGTAAGACTATAACCCGCAGGGCTGTTAGCTATTGCCTGGCCCAGCGTGATCACCTGCTGCATATCTGCATTATCGAACACGGGAGTCTGACGATTAAGAAAAGCACCCTTATTTAATAAAATTTTCATTAGAAGAAAGCGGGCTGCGTCAGGGCTGGCCCTGTACGGAACATTTGTAGCCGGGAGCAACGGGATAATGCGCGTTAATGTTGTAACCATCGTGTCTATTGCCTCCTTGGGTTGTAATACAGGCGCCGGTGTAATGGCATTGTAATCCTGCGCATTGCGATAGGGAACCTGGCCATATAGATCAAGAAAATAGAACTGTGCTATAGTTCGCAAAAATAGTGCTTCTGCTGCCTGGGTGGCATTCGGATTGAATGCAAGCGTAGTAATGGCTGAACTTTCTAATCCACCAAGTCCGTTAAATACACTCTTGAATTGAGCGTGAATATTTGTCCAGGTATGCGCGTGAAGCACTCTCCAGACGCCATTGTCATCCCAATCTCCGCCTCGCGTAGGAATCAAGGCTTCATCACTGGTTGTTTCCTGTAAAGAAAACAGCTGATCCTGGGCATGCATTAACCCATTCATACTATTATAAGTGCTATTAAGCAAAGCGGTAACATCAGCGTTTCCAGAGGTAGGTGATGATGTAAAACTGTCTTCTAATTTTTGTTCAAGTTTGGTACATCCCAGTGCACTGACCAGTACAAAAGAAAGAATGAATTTATTTCTGAATTTCATATGTCAAATTTAATAAAGTCTATTATAAAGAGAAATTTAAACCAAAAAGCACTGTTCTCTGTGTTGGATATCCGATGTAATCGATTCCAACAGAAGGAATGCCATTCAGGGCTTTATCAACATTTACTTCCGGATCAAAACCCTTATAGTCCGTAATGACAAACAGGTTATTGGCACTAACAAAAAGGCTCAATCCTTTAATGGTTTTACCTACATCGCCGAAATTATATCTTAAAGAAACGTTACCTACTTTCAAGAAGTTGCCATTTTCCAGAAAACGGGTAGAGGGCGTAATAGCGTTTGCCGTATTTTCCGGTGTGCTCACAATGCCTGAAGCGATGTTTCTTCCACCGATTATATTAGAAATATTTAACACGCTCATTGCGGTATTGTTGTAAATCTTGTTACCGAATGAACCATGGGTTCCAATATTTAACGCCAGTTTTTTGTAAGATAGGTCTGTGGTGAAGCCCACGAAAGTACTCGGATTTGGATCACCAACATACTGGGGTGTTGCACTATAGATACCAATTCCATCTTTATCGTAACCACTAAACCGGTTAACATAAAATACGGCGATGGGTTGATTATGAGCAATCGCTTCTGAAAATGCACCACTTGTACCTTGACCATTAAGCGCACCTGTAAAAACCAGGGGACTGGTTCCTGAGGGCGGATAAATGAATTTGTTCTTCACCAGGGTAACATTGGCATTTATACTCCAGTTAAAAGCAGCCGTTTGAACGATATCAGCACCTACTCCAAATTCTACCCCTTTGTTTGTTATAGAGCTTCCCGACAAATTCACAAATATGGATGCGCCGTTTGGTGGACCAGGCTGAGCCAAAGGATTTAAAAACAGCGGGTCATTGGTTGTCTTGCTAAAGTAGTCGATAGCACCATATATACGGCCTTTGAAGACAGCAAAGTCAAGACCGATATCCACCGCCTTTACTGTTTCCCATTTCAGGTTTGGATTTCCCGGATGTACCAGTTCACTATTACCATTGCTGTTATACCTGTAAACATCGAGGGCAGCATCCGTCGCAAATTCCTGGTTGCCCGTTTCGCCGTAAGCAGCCCTGAGTTTTAGCGAGTTGAAGAAAGTCAAATCCTTCATAAATTCTTCATTGGTAATATTCCAGGCAACGGCCGCAGAAGGGAAGTAGGCATATTTGTTGTTCTTTCCAAACTTACTTGATCCATCGGCCCTGAAAGTACCTGTAAATAAATACCTGTCTTTGTAATTCAATACCGCCCTTCCAAAATAACTCTGTATCTCTACACTAGGATCTTTAAAAGAGAAGGTATTAAGATTTGCCCTTTTGCCATCCTGCATATTATTAAAATAGCGAATATCGATGAGTTTGGTCTGATCGAGGTTGTAGTCAAAACCAAATACTGTAGATCCGTTTCCACTAAAATTAGTTTTCCAATACTCATAGCCTGCAAGCGCATTGAGCGTTAGTCCTTCTACAATCTTCTTATTGAAATTTAATGTATGCGTGACTGTCTGTGAAAACAACTTATTATTCAGCACAGCGGCAATGCCGTTGCCAGGTGCATTACCACCTGTAGCCCTGATCCAGCCTTGAATTTCAGCATTTCTTCCTGCTGTTCCATAGTTTAGACCATATAACAACCGATATTCCAACCATGGAGTCAGCTTATAGGCTGCATTAAAATTTCCCAGTATGGTGGTAATATCTGTTACATCATTATAAGCAGCAGACAATGCCAAAGGATTTACCTGGCCGCTGGGATTTGTTTGTTTAAAAGTGCCGTTCCTGTTGTAAAGCGACAAGGTCGGATTCCATATTAAACCTAAAGAAACCAGGTTACCTCCACTTCCGGCATTTTGTGAAATAGGGGCTATTTGTTCTGCAACATTTGCTGCAGTGGCACTGAAATCAATGCTAAGTTTTTGATCAAAAAATTTATATTGGCCATTGAAGTTGGCAACGTATTTCTTCAAATTAGTTTTTAAGACGATGCCATCCTGGTCACTGGCAAGAAATGATGCCCGGTACTTACCGTTACTGTTTCCACCGCTTAATGCCAATGAATAATTTTGTGTAAGTGACGATCGGATGATGGATTGGAAAGGATCAATATTGGCGCCTGAATCAGATAATGGAGCATTATACTGTTTTAATGCACTCCTGTATCCAGCAGCATCGAGCACACCCACTTTCCTCATCACGTCGCTGAAGCCTACCGTAGCACCTGCTTCCAATTTGGCAGGCCCGCTTGATCCCTTTCTAGTAGTAATTAATATAACACCATTGGCTCCACGAGAACCATAAATGGCGGAAGCCGAAGCATCCTTCAACACATCTATAGATGCTACTTCAGCCGGGTTAATAAATGTAAGTGGATCTCCACCCGGTGTTTGTCCCACACCTGATGCGCTGAAGCTTGGTCTTGGCGAGCGTCCATCAAGTGGTACGCCATCCACTACATATAAAGGAGTGTTTCCTGCACGGATTGAGTTATTTCCCCTGATCTTTACTACGGTTATACCGCCTGGTTGTCCACTACTGTTGGTTATCTGCAGTCCGGGTACCTTACCTTGTAACAATTGCTGTGGCGAGTTAATTTGTCCGCGGTTAAAGTCTTTTGCCTGAACCGAACTAACGGAGCCCGTTAGGTCTCGCCGCCGGGCTGTACCGTAACCAACAACCACCACTTCGTTCATGGTTGCATTGGTTTCAATAAGGCTTATCGATATATTAGTTTGTCCGCCGATTGAAATTTCCTGGGAATCATACCCTACAGAAGAAACATTGATCGTTGTTGCCCCTGGTGGAACAGAAATTTGAAAAGTTCCTTCGGCGCTTGTTTGCACACCACCCCTGGATCCTTTCACGGTTATAGACGCACCTTGTACACCGCTTCCAGTGGAGTCGGTAACCTTACCGGTAATTACTTTGTTTTGAGCGAAACTGAGGTGTGTCAGCAATACGCAAAGAATGAGCGTAGCCAGTTGGGCAAGCAGTCGTTTGTGGTTCATAATCAGAAGTTTATTATTGCAATATTAGTTTCTTTTTAGCTTTTTAACATTACCTTATACAAATGGACTGTTAAACTAAATGGAAACATATAACGTTAAATTGTGGCTAAGGTTCAATTAAGGCAAAAAATTTATATTATTTGCTGCTTTAGGGCTAAATGAATTTCTAAAAGTCTATGCCTAACCATTTTTTCTGTTCTTTTTTATGGTATTTTTCGTAGTTGAAACGGTATAGTTTCCCCGGCCGGTGTGGCACATCCGTTTCATATTCACCGGTATCAATGAGCAGGTCCATGGAAAAGAATTTTTTTCTGAAATTTCTGCGATCCAGTTTGGCGACAAGGATGGCTTCGTATAAATTTTGCAACTCTCTTAAGGAAAACTTTTTTGGTAACAGGCTAAAGCCCAATGGATGTTCCTGGATTCTTTTTTGAAGCCAGCAATGGCAAACATCCAATATATTTTTGTGGTCGAAAGCCATTTCTTTAAGGCTGCTAAGTGGGTGCCAATGAAGTTCATTCGCTGAAATGCCCAGTTTGTGGTGTTGCACATTGATCAAAGAGCAATAAACGATGGTAATTACCCTGGCGGCAGGATGGCGGTCTATTTTACCAAAGGCTTTTACCTGTTCCAGGTATACATCATCAAGGCCGGTACGCTCATTTAATATGCGGTAAGCCGCCTCTTCGAGGTCTTCCGTGCTGCCAACCAGGTCGCCCAGCAAAGACGACATGCCTTCGTATTTCTTAAGGTCGCATTTGATGAGCAATACTTTTAATTCATTTTCATCAAACCCAAATATTACACAGTCGACAGAGATGCCTATTCTAACGTGATCGTCCAATTTTTCGAGTCCCGTGTTAATATTTTGTCTTTTTGGGAAGGATAGCAGGTCAGGCGAAGCAATAACTCGTTTCATGAATGGGCAGGTTTGAGTAAACGAATTTAATCATTGGAAATATATGGCGATCAATTTTTTACTGGTCACGTTAAAACCAGCAGGAAGATCATGGCGGGTTTTTTAATACAGCTTTTTTTGCCTAAGGGTATATAAATTTACCAGATCAATAATAATGTATGTATTCCAGCGATCAAATTAAGTCCTTACAGCAATCAACCCAGTCCTTACTTAAAAATACCGGTCACCTGCAGGCCGGTGATTTGAATGCTTTGCAAGTGGTATTGCGCTTTCACGACTACCGCTATTATATATTAAATGAACCTCTAGTGGCCGACTCTGAATACGACCAGCTTTTCAAATTACTGGAAGCACTTGAGACAGAACATCCTGAGTTAATCACATCTTCCTCGCCTACACAGCGGGTAGCGAAAGGACTGACGAAAGATTTTCCCACTGTTGCTCATTTAGTACCGATGCTTTCTTTACAAAATTCATATAACAAGGAAGATTTATTGGACTGGGACCGGAAATGCAGGGAATTAACTGCTTCTACGGAGATGGAGTATTGTGCTGAACCTAAGTTTGATGGCGCCAGCCTTTCAGTGATCTACGAAAATGATTTGTTAGTTAGGGCCGCTACAAGGGGCAATGGTGTGGAAGGTGATGAGGTTACGGTAAATATCAGGCAGATCAGGTCGGTTCCACTTCTTGCAAAGTTTTCTGATTACGGTATCCAGCATATAGAAATTCGCGGAGAAGTATTGATGAGCAAAAAAAGCTTTAAAAATCACAATCAGCTACTGGCTGCTTCTAACCTGCCTCCATTTGCCAACCCACGCAACGCGGCTTCCGGCTCTTTGCGCATCAAAGATCCAAACGAGGTAAAACGAAGGAACCTTGAAGCTTTCTTTTATCATGTCAGTTATTATACAACGCTTGATGGCAGGCATATGTCTGTTGATGGCAATGCACCTGCCGATTTTAAGCCATCCTCCGTTCATCCGTCCCTTGCAACCCATGCTGGAACATTGAGAATGTTGTGGGATCTCGGCTTTCGCAGCCCCAAAAAGGAATTGAATGTTTTCAAAGGTATTGAACAGGTAATAGATCATGCGCCTGCGTTTGAAGCTGAGCGTGACAACATGCCCTACGAGATTGATGGAATGGTTATAAAAATTAACGATGTATTACTTCAGGAGAAGATGGGGATGACAACACACCATCCGCGTTGGGCCATTGCCTATAAATTCAAGGCAAGGCAGGGTACCAGCAAGCTAAGAAAAGTGGAATTCCAGGTAGGGCGAACCGGGTCGATTACGCCGGTGGCGAAAATTGACCCGGTTGCTGTGAGTGGCGTAACAGTCACGTCTATCTCGCTTTTTAACGAGGATGTTGTTCGTGAAAAAGACCTGATGATAGGTGATACGGTATTGGTTGAACGCGCAGGAGATGTTATTCCTTATATTGTTAAACCATTAACCGAACTAAGAACGGGTGATGAATCAGAAATTGTTTTTCCCGTCAATTGCCCGGTTTGCAAAGACGAACTGTTTAAACCGGAAGGTGAGGCGGTCTGGCGATGCATAAACTTTAATTGCAAGGCTCAGGTAGTAGAACGCATCATCCATTTTGTAAGCAAAAATGCCATGGATATACGAAGCCTCGGAGATGCGAATGTTCGCAAGTTTTACGATCTTGGATTCCTCACTGATATTCCCTCCATTTATGCATTACCGTTTGATAAGATAAGCCTACTGGAAGGATATGGTTCTAGGTCGGTACTAAACCTCAAAAAAGCAATTGACGATTCCAGGTCTCAGCCGTTACACCGGTTAATCTATGCCCTGGGTATAAGGTATGTAGGAGAAAACACTGCTAAGACCCTGGCAAACAATGTTGCACATATCCTTGATTATAAAGATTATACCGCAGAATACCTTCAAACATTGGATGATGTAGGCATAAAAGTAGCCGATAGTATTTTTAGGTTTTTTAGTAACGCAGATAACCTGGATGTGTTGCAGAAGCTCGGTGAACTGAGTGTTAACCTGATGAACACTAAAAAACAGACGATAACTACCGGTAACCTTCAAGGCATCAGCTTTCTCTTTACAGGAACTCTTTTGAGGATCAAGCGAAGTGAAGCAGAAGAATTAGTAGAACAAAAGGGTGGCAGTATACTCGGCAGCGTTAGTAGCAAATTAAATTACCTCGTAGTGGGTGAAGATGCCGGTTCAAAATTGGAGAAAGCAAAGAAGATACAAAGCATACGGATCATAAATGAAGATGATTTTTTGAGCCTTGTTCAAGCAAAAGAAGATTTCAATTAAAAGAGTGGCATTTCGTTTTTCTTTTGCGTAACTTTAAAAAAACCATGAGATGATAAAGAAAATAACCGGCGAAATTTGGAAACCGCTACAATTTTCAGGTTGGAAACAACTACGCAAAAAATACGCTTTATCGTCCCAGGGCAGGGTAGCAAGTTATTTGGAAGATATCTTACAGGATGGCAAGTTGCTAAATGGCTCTTTTACTACCGGCTACAAAACTTTGAATTTACATCGTCCGGGAAATAACGGCACTTTATACATTCACCGGGAAATAGCAAAGTTGTTTCTAACGAAGAAGTCTCCTAAGAACAAATATGTTATTCATGTAAATCACCAGAAGACGGATAATTTTATTAAGAATCTTAAATGGGCCAACCTGGAAGAAATGATCGAACACCAGCAAAACAGCCCTGCTAAAATCGCCTATAAACAAGTGCAGGCCAATCGCACAGAAGGGTTGAAGCTTAACGCCGTCCAGGTAAAATCGATCAAGAAAGTTTTGGGCAGTAAAAACCGGAACCTTACCATTAAACAGTTGGCTGAAAAATACGGCGTAAGTGAAATGACCCTCTACCGTATCAAAAGTGGCGAAAACTGGGGGAGAATCTAGCCCAGGTCTGAACGGTGTTTGGAAAACAAGATGATTTAATTACTGTTCTTTAGTAGTTAGCCTGTTACAACTTCATTAAACGATTCTGATCTCTGTTTCAAATTTGCGTGCCGACATGCTCCATCCCTCGACTATTAAATTTCTTAAGGATTTAAAGAAGAACAACAATAAGCCCTGGTTTGAAGAACACCGCCCGGCGTTTGATGCTGCTAAGAAAGACTTCGAACTTTTTATCGAGACTATCCTGCACCTACATGCGCAGAAAGACAGGGACCTCTTAAACCTGAAAGTAAAAGAATGTATGTTCAGGATCAACCGAGACGTTCGTTTCGCCAAAGATAAATCTCCCTACAAAACCAATATGGGAGCGTCTTTGAACCGAGGTGGAAAAAAGTCGCTTTTTGCCGGTTATTATTTTCATTGCGAGCCCGGCCAAAGCTTCGCGGGTGGGGGAATCTGGTTTCCGATGCCTAATGAAATTAAAAAGGTAAGGCAGGAAATTGACTATTGTTTCGATGAATTCAGGAAGGTAGTTGAATCCAATAAATTTAAGACGGTATTCGGCGAACTCAATAAGGGCGAGGAATACAGCCTGGTTAATGTACCAAAAGGATACGAAAAAGACAACCCGGCTGCTGGGTACCTGAAATTAAAAAGCTGTGTAGCTACCCGCGCCCTATCAGACGCCGACCTTGTTTCTAAAGACCTTACCAAAAAGGTAATTGAAGCGTTTCAAACGCTTCAGCCAATGGTGAAGTTTCTCAACCGGGCCATTGATGAATAAAGGCCGTTAAACCTGTGAGGTTTGAAACCAAAAGATCATTCAAATCGAAAAGGCTTCCAAACTTAATCCTCACAGGTTGAAAATCTAGCCAATAAAGCCAAGCTCTAATAATTTCTCAGCTATTTGCACTGCATTGGTTGCAGCGCCTTTACGCAGGTTATCGCTGACGATCCACATATTCAAGGTATTGGGCTGTGATTCGTCGCGCCTGAGCCTTCCCACAAACACTTCATCTTTTTCATGGGCACTCATAGGCATGGGGTACAGTTGTGCCTTTAGATCATCTTCTACAATGATACCTGGCGACTGGCGGAGCAACTCCTTCAACTCGTCCAGGTCAAAGTCATTCTCAAATTCTACGTTTACACTTTCGCTATGACCACCCATTACAGGAATTCGTACGGTTGTTGCCGTTATACGAATAGAGTTATCGCGCAGTATCTTCCTGGTCTCATTCACCATTTTCATCTCTTCCTTCGTATACCCGTTATCGGTGAACACATCTATCTGGGGAATTACGTTCAGGTCAATGGGATATTTATAGGCCATCTCCGCTTTAATGTTGTTACGTTCATTCATCAATTGATTTACAGCCTTCACTCCTGTACCTGTAACACTTTGGTAAGTGGACACTACAATTCTTTTGATAGTGTATGTGTGATGCAGAGGATTTAACACCACTACCATTTGGATGGTTGAACAATTTGGGTTTGCAATGATCTTGTCTTTAGCCGATAAGGCATCAGCGTTTACCTCCGGTACCACTAACTGCTTCAAAGGATCCATTCTCCATGCGCTGGAGTTATCTATCACCGTTATACCGGCTTCCGCAAATTTAGGAGCCCATTCCAAAGAGGTACTGCCACCCGCAGAAAACAATGCAATCGCCGGCTTTGCCGCAATGGCGTCCTCAGCACTTACAATCTTATATTTTTTGCTTTTGAATTCAACTTCCTTACCAATTGATCTTTCAGATGCCACCGGCACCAGTTCGGTCACGGGGAAATTTCTTTCAGCTAATACCTGCAACATTTTAGAGCCTACCAATCCCGTTGCACCTACAATCGCTACTTTCATCTTATCTGTTTTTATTTTGGTGTTTTATAATCATTTTATTATTAATCACTACAAGTCTATAAAAAAAAAGCCCTCCCTGTTCGGGAAGGCCTTTAGTTATATTGAATACAAACCAATCAGGCACCTTCCCTTTTCCGGAGATGTTTATTGATTTGCTTCGTATTATTGAATGGTAGGTGCAGCACGCGAATGTACTCATGAATTTAATATATTCCAAAAAATATTATTTAGCGGTTGAGGGCTATTGGCTTTCAGCTTTTGGCTATCAGCTTTAGAGCATTGACGACCCGGTGTAGTTGTCATTTTAAAGAAGCAACTGAGGCCGAGATACTGAAGGGTCATGAGATTTCAACTAAGCGCGTATCCGCTTCCTGTGTATATAGCCTGCTGCGCTGGTTGTAAGGACAAAAAAACGAGCATAATCAATGGGCAAAAGTTCATATTCACCCATTCACCATTGACCATTCCCCATTGACCCCTATTACCGTTTTTTCACCCTGCACCATGCAACAACCACTTCTTACCTTAACTGTATGAAAATCTTTTTTCTGATTTGTTACGTGGTGAGGGCCACTTTTATTTTTGCACAGGCTGGGCGTAATGACGTAATCATTGATGAATTAATGTTTGATCCGAGTCCACCTGTTGTGAAACCATTTGGCTTACCTGAAGTTGAATTTGTAGAACTGAAGAATGTGTCCCGCGCTCCTTATAACCTATCCGGCTGGAAACTAAGCGATGCCTCAACGACAGCTACCATCTCAGTGAATTTCGTTTTGCTGCCAGACAGCTTCGTCGTATTATGCAGCAGTAGCGCCGCACCACTACTTTCCGGTTTTGGTGCTACTATCGGTCTTGCTAATTTTCCCTCACTGGATAACGATGGCGAAATGATCTATATCCGGACTAAAGAAGGAAAGGTGCTTCATGCGCTTCAATATGATAAAAGCTGGCACCGGAATGCCGTAAAAAGCGAGGGCGGCTGGACTTTAGAAATGATAGACACCCGGTTCCCCTGCAGCGGATCTACTAACTGGAAATCAAGTGTACATTCGTTAGGCGGAACACCCGGAAAACCTAATTCTGTGAATGCACCAAATCCGGATGAATTATCCCCATTAATAACAGGCGCCTATGCTACTGACAGCCTGAACATCCTCCTTTCTTTTGATGAACCAATAGACAGTTTTCAGGCCTCGCAGCCCGGCAATTACTTTATAAGCGATAACACGGGCATTCCTGCGAACGCCCTTGTAGTTCCACCATTATTCAACAGTGTAACGCTTCAGCTAAAAACACCGTTAATTAAAAACAAAGTCTATAAAATCATCCTGCGAAATATAAGCGACTGCAACGGAAATGTTAACATCCCGGGTATGTCCGCAAAAGTCGGATTGGCTTCAGCTGCAGATACCTTTGATGTAGTAATAAATGAAATTCTTTTCAATCCCAGGCCCGAAGGTGTAGACTATGTTGAAATCTACAATCGGGGAAACAAGATTTTAGACTTAAAAGACCTCTTTGTCGCCAACCAATCAGCAAGTGGAACAGCAGGTGTGCCAAGGCAGTTAAGTGCCAGTAAACATCTATTCTTCCCCGAGGACTATTTTGTGCTGACGCAAACGGCCACCACTGTAAAACAGCAATATGTATCCAAAAAACCCGAAGCTTTCCTGGAACTTAATATGCCTTCTCTTCCCGACGACAAGGGTACACTCATTTTAATGAACAGGTTGGGGAAAACAATAGATGCGCTTAGCTATGATGAAAAATGGCAATTTAAACTAATTGATAATAACGAAGGTGTTGCGCTTGAACGCGTCGATTACAATAAACCCACCCAGGATGCCATGAACTGGCATTCCGCCTCTACCGATGCGGGTTATGGAACCCCTACTTACCTGAATTCACAATACCATGCGGCTAAACAGGTAGACGGCCTGGTAACGATAAGTCCTGCAGTTTTTTCTCCAGATAACAACGGCCATGAAGATTTCGTTACCATTCATTACCAGTTTCCTGAACCTGGTTATACCTGCAATATAACTGTGTACGATGTCAATGGAAGAGCTGCTCGCTTTTTATGCAGAAACGCCATTTGCGGAATAAAGGGGTATTTTCGATGGGATGGCCTGGATGAAAAGAACACCAGGCTAAATATTGGTCCATATGTTATCGTCACCGAAGTTTTTAGCCTGGCCGGGAAAGTCAAAAAATTCAAGCATGCAGTGATTCTAGCCAGGAAGCTACATTAACACGAACAGGCCAGGCAGGTGATCCTCGTCTCGAACTAAACATAATATCTTTTTCAAAACATTTTTCAAAGCGTTTATCTTAAAGGTTCACCATTAATAAGACAATTGCTCATTCATTCGTTACTGAATAGAAAGCATCGTTTGCGCGTAAAAGAATAAGGTCATCACTCAGTGATTCCTTTCGATAAGGCAGACTATGATATCAGGCGAAACGCACCAGGCATATCCTAAGAAAACCTGTACGTTTTAGCTAATTTTATAGGAGGTGTCGTGCTTAGATGGCGGAGAATTATACCATGGCAGTGTCGAAATTGACAAGCTGAACAAATTGACTTATCCTGTTATCAATATCGTTTCTGGTTATCTCGGTTAGCCGCAGGGTTCCAAATTTCTCAACGCAAAAACTGGCCATTGCGGAACCAACGATGATAGCAGTTTTCATATTATCGAAAGAGATGTCATTCGTTTTTGCCAGGTGACCAATGAATCCACCTGCAAAGGTATCACCAGCGCCTGTAGGGTCAAATACATCTTCCAATGGTAAGGCCGGTGCAAAAAATACTTTGTCGCCATGAAACAACAATGCCCCGTGCTCACCTTTTTTAATAATAACGTATTTGGGGCCCTTGTTCATAATTTCCTTTGCTGCCTTCACGAGGGAATACTGTGCACTTAGTTGCCTGGCTTCACTGTCATTCACCATCAAAACATCCACGTGCTTGAGCACTACTTCAAGGTCATTCATGGCAGTCTCCATCCAGAAGTTCATTGTGTCAAGAACGATCAATTTAGGCCTTTCTTTCATTTGTTCTATGACACTCATTTGCACGGCTGGCAAGAGGTTGCCCAGCATTAAGAATTTCGCACCCTGGTAGCTGTCAGGAACTACAGGTTGAAAAGTACCTAATACGTTCAATTGCGTATCCAGTGTGTCACGTGTATTCATATCAAGGTGGTATCTTCCCCGCCAGAAAAATGATTTCTCATCTTTTTTTATTTGAACTCCTTCCAGCTCAATGCCCCGGGATTTCAATGCATCCAGTTCTTCCTGCGGGAAATCGCCACCAACTACCGAAATCAGCTTTGTAGATTTCGTGAAGTTCGAAGCACTCCAGGCGATATACGTAGCAGCACCACCTACTATTTTGTCACTTTTTCCAAAGGGAGTTTCAATAGCATCAAAAGCCATAGAGCCTACAACGATCAAAGACATAGCGAAATAAATTTTACCCCAGCCGTATGGGTAGTTAACAATGTAAAAAAACTGCAAGCCTCTCCGAGATGAGGCAAAGCGACGCAAACCTACTGGATTTTTCCCGGTTATTGTTAAACCATCTGGCGCCGGGTTTCCGGCTTTTCATCTTTCGAAACAACACATATAGTATCCAGCATTGATTTTGCTAACTTGGGGGTGTTATGGCCAAGATTAAAAGCAAAAAGAACGGCACTAAAAAAGAAACGATTATTGATGCGGCTGCCAGGCTGTTCCATCAAAAGGGTTTTAGTGCTACGTCTATGCGCGACCTGGCAGAACAGGTAGGTGTGGAAGCCGCCAGCCTTTACAATCACATTCAGTCAAAGTCGGAAATATTACAGGAAATATGTTTTAGTGTAGCGAACCTGTTTACCGCAAATATTGAGGACGTGGATAACAGTGAAATGAATGCCATTCAAAAAGTAGAAGCACTGTTGCGCTTCCATATCAGGCAGATGGTTCATCACTTTGAAAATGTTTATGTGAGCGACCGGGAGTGGAAACACCTGACAGACCCCTATCTTTCCAATTATCAAAATCAGCGACGCATTTATCGCAAGCGATTTGCAGCCATTATCCGGCAGGGTATCGAAAGCCAGGAAATAAAAAACATGGATGCACCTACAGCGGTGCTAATTATGTTACATGCCATCAGCGGTATAGAATCATGGCATCGCAGTAAAAAGAAGATAAGCCCCGAATTGTTGGAAGATAATATGTTACTGATATTAGTAGAAGGCGTGAAAATGGACGTACACCAATAAGATACCCCTTGATGCACACCAACACGATACCGCCATATGCTTGTAACGGGTAGCAGGTCTTTTGTTACCTGACTGGTAATTCATCCAATATGTATCTTTGACAAGTTGCCTGTAAAATAGTTGCTTTTGAACGGATCAAACTTTTGTTATTGCTTTTCGTTATAACTTCGAATAAATTCTGCAGTGATGAAGAGATTGGTTTTATTGTTGGGTTTTATTGTTTTCTTCACGGTTGGATTAATCTATTCTTCTAAGGCTCAATGTTCTATTTGCACGCGTACAGCCCAACAGATGGGTGAAAGACCTGCCCGGGCACTAAATACAGGTATTCTTTATCTTGCGGCGGCACCGTTATTAATCGGAGGTTTCATAGGTTACCGCTGGTGGAAAAGTGCACATTAACCTGGATCAGAAATAGTTGCTTGCAAACCGGTATAAATTAAATTCTCCGTCTACTAATTCCTGCTTGATTTTTTCCTGCAAAACTTCTTTGTCCACAGATGTCATTCTTTTACGCTGGATGAGATGAAAAACTTTTTCTGTGAGAAGCCAATGCCTTTTTAGTGGTAACAAACTGGTATCCTGGTGCTGGCAGATCTCTTTTAACAGCTCCTCCAGACCTATATGTTTTGTAGCCACTGTCTTTATTACAGCGGTCTTTAATTGGTTAAAACCTCCTGGCGCAATCATTGATCGCAGATTCCTGACAAATAGGTCGGCCCCCGGGCGGTCTGCTTTATTTACTACGAATATATCGGCGATTTCCATAAGGCCAGCCTTCATGGTCTGCACCTCGTCGCCGGCTTCAGGCACCACAACAACAACGGTAGTGTCGGCAAGTCCTGCTATCTCTATCTCACTTTGCCCCACTCCAACTGTTTCTATAATGATGTAATCAAAAGGAGCAGTTTTCATTAATTCGCTGATCTCAATGATCTTGGGATGTAGGCCCCCCAATGATCCGCGGGTTGCCAACGACCTTATGAAAACATTTTTGTTTGTGTACCATTCACTCATGCGAATCCGGTCGCCCAGCAGAGCGCCGAGGTTGAAAGGGGAAGACGGATCGACGCATAGCACACCAACGTGGTTGCCCAACTTTATCAAAGTTCTGATGAGTCCATCTACGAGGGTACTCTTTCCAGCACCTGGCGGTCCTGTAATTCCAATTATCTTTTTTGAAGACACTGGGAGGGAACTTAAAAGCTCCTCATATCCGGGTACCTCATTTTCAATGATTGAAATACTTCTCGCAATCGCTTTTACATTTCCCTGCTGAACCTGTTGAAGTAGCTGGTGATTCATGATGTAGATCCTGACAAGGCAAGTATTTACCCCTGGCCAAAAATACCGTTTATTGGGAACTAACTGCGGTTTTTTGAAGGGTCAAGAGCTTGGACATTTTTAAGTAAGTAAGTTTCGCAATATTCTTTGAGATTATAAAACCGTTGAACCCGTCCAGAAAACCAAGACGCACGAAAAAGCTTCTAAAGAAGGCCCACATGGGGTTAATTATAAGGTTTAACGGGTTGGCTTTTATGCCATTTTCAAACATGAACCTTGCAGACAGAGAGCTGTACTTCTCGTTTTTAGCTTCATGCTGTGCTTCTGAGTCGTAGGCAAAGTGCTGTAAGTCGCCGGAAAGGTGAAATTTAGAAGTGCCTGGTTGCATCTCCACATCTTCATGCACCGGTTTATCTGACCACTGTCCCTTTTCCCTGTTATACAACCGCAATTTCTTGTCAGGATACCAGCTGCCATGCCGTATCCACTGCCCCCGGTAACGGTTTAACCGATTCATGGTGTAAGCGTCGTACCTGAAACCCAGTTGTTTTTCTTCCAGGATAGATGCAATTAAGTTTTCACTTAAAAACTCATCGGCATCCAGGTTCAACACATAATTAGAACTGGATTGGTCTACGGCAAAATTCTTTTGAGGTCCGTAACCGGTAAAGGCATGTTCAATAAAATTCACGCCTTCTTCTATACAAATGCGCCTGGTATTGTCATTTGAAAAGGAATCGACCACCACCACTTCGTCTGCCACCCTGATAGCGCTCCTGATACTTCGAAGAATGTTTTCTTCTTCGTTATAAGTGATTATTATTGCACTTAATGACGTCATACTAAACTGGAATTTTCATAGGCCTTCTATCACTAAACTTTCGGAGCCCGTGACTTTTTGTTTAATAATTTGATTGCTTTCAATGTGAAGGTTGTAAAATTACCCTAAAAAATGCAGCAGCATAACTATTAAGCAAAAAAGTATAAAGCCTGGCCACCAGGTTGTGGCTTAAAAGGCATTCGGAATATTGCTATATTTTAGATATTTGTATAAACAACCAGCATACTTATCGGAATAATACAACCGGAATTATTAAATGAAAATTTTAAAAGCACCTAATTATGCGAACGTTGAATATTACAGATACTTCAATGAGTACTATAATAAAATTTATGTGATCACTATTCGTCGTGCACATGAAAGACAGGAAGAAATCCGGAAGGTATTGAATGGACTCAACTTTGAATTTTTTGTTGGTACTGATAAAAATGACTGGACAAAAGAAAAATTTATAGAAAAAGGTATATATAACGAAGCACTTGCCATCAAAACGCACAGGTATGGTAAAACAATGTCATTAGGCGAAGTGGCTGCTGCTTGTAGTCATAAACAGGTATATGAAGACGTTATAAAAAATAAATTTGAAAAAGTGTTGATTTTTGAAGACGACGTTATCCCTGACTTTTCTCAATTGCCGTTTGTACCTGCCATTTTAAACGAGCTGCCAAAGGACTGTGAGCTCCTGTATTGGGGCTACCAGACGAAATACCTGAAACGCAATCTGTTCACTTTTTTGAGAACCTATGTCTATCATGTCCAGCATAAAATGGGATTGTTGACCTGGAATCATAAAATGATTCGTAACCTGCAACCGGTTAGGAAATCCGGTCATATCAGCAAGTCGGGATTTCATGATATGATTCATGCCTATGGGATCACAAGGGTTGCTGCCGAGAAATTGCTTAATTGGAATAGCCCCGTCCACTATACAGCTGACACCGGAATTAGCTACGCCATACTGAATGAAGTGCTTACGGCTTATATTACTCATCCGGAAATCTTCAAGCAAGAACAACAAACAGACCCCCTTAGTTATAAATCGCTCATAAAACACTAGCTGTTCATGAAAGGACTCATCAATTTCGAAAGTATCTGGAGGCGTTCACTACGGGCAATGGGGGTTTATAATCAATGGCTTTTCTACCGGGAAAAAAAGATGCCCAATTTGACCATGATGAAAATGCGCAAACTTTATGGTCAATTTATACATGAAGGTGCGCTTTGTTTTGACATTGGAGCCAATGTTGGAAGTCGTACCGGTTGCTTCCTAATGCTTAAAAGCCGCGTAATTGCCGTAGAACCCCAGCACAAATGCATCATTGAACTAGAGAAAGTATTTAACGGTCATCCTGTAACTATCCTCGAAAAGGGGGTAGGAGCCAAACAGGAAGTAAAGGATTTTTATGTAGCCAGTAATTCGCTGATATCTTCATTTAGCGTGCCCTGGATCGAGGGTATGAAAAACAGGCACAAAAAAGACAATTGGGATACCGTGGTGCAGGTAGAGGTCATAACACTCGATATGCTAATAAGGGATTACGGAATGCCTGATTTTATTAAGATTGATACAGAAGGTTTTGAGGAAGAGGTATTAAAAGGCCTTTCTACACCTGTAAAAAATCTCTCATTTGAATACACGTTACCCGACCCTCAAAATAAGGCAATAGCGTGTATTAATTTAACGGAAGAAATATACCAGGGCCGTGCAACTTATAACGTCAGCAGGGATGAAGCATACAGCATGCATTTTAAAGAACCTGTCTCTGGCGAAGTTTTAAAAAAGCTAATTTCTTCGACAGATTTTAATTTGAAGAATTTTGGGGGGTATGGTGATATTTACGTTATAAATTAGGCTGATTGAGTTAATAAGTATACCCCCGCCAGTGACCTGCAGGATCTGATACCTTTCATCACTGGATGGCCTGCACACCAACTAACCAACGAAATATTTGTTACAATCCGGATTGAGATTAAACACATAATTTAGCGGGTATATCATGATCAATTTTATCCCTATATTTCCTTTGGGTATCGTTGTTTATCCAGGTGAAGAACTGAACCTGCACATTTTTGAAAGCAGGTATATTCAACTTATTGGCGAATGTGCATCCTCAGGCAAGCCTTTTGGCATACCTGTAGTAGTGAATAATCACTTAGGTGAACTGGGTACACTGGTAGACATACTGGAAGTAACTACTACCTACAATAACGGTGAGTTGGATATTAAAACAAAAGGAAATAAAATTTTCAGGATCCTGGAAATAATAAAAGAAGTGCCAGAAAAACTTTACAGCGGCGCTATTGTGAATTATCCCTTAAATAAAGAAGATACCGGTAAAAAGGCGCTGATGCTGAAAATTGTAAATGGCGTCCGGGAGTTACACCGGTTATTAAATGTAACCAAAGATTTTAACAAAGCCGATGAGCAACTCACCAGTTATGATCTTGCCCATCATGCGGGGTTATCAAAAGATCAGGAATATGAATTGTTAGGGTTGTTCCAGGAGGCGGAACGCCAGGAATATCTCAAACGACATTTGGCAAAAGTGCTGCCTGTTTTGGCAGAGATGGACTTGCTTAAGGAAAAAGTTAAATTGAACGGCCATTTCAAAAATCTTTCTTCTTCCGGTTTCGAGTTATAGAATAAGCGTAGGCAAGTGATAAGTGATGAAGTACATGTATCGATTTCAGGTGTGAAAGAAAGCGGTCCAAGGTCACAACTCATCACTCATAATTCATAACTCATAACTCATAAAATGTAATGCTTCAAAACACGGAAAAAACCATCTGTTTCGACTTTGGAAACACCAGGTTAAAGTATGCAGTGTTTACAGGTAATGTATTAACGGAAGAAAGTGTGCTTGAGGATGACAAGGCTGAGACCGTCACCGCGGTCATTAACAGATTCAGGCCGAAAAAATCTATACTTTCTTCCGTCATCAACCACAATGAGGAAGTAGAGAAACTGCTTGAGACCACTACTCAATTCCATAAGCTTTCTCACCTTACTCGGTTGAATTTTACGACTCCTGTTGGCAAACCGGAGACGATAGGTGCAGACCGGCTTGCGCTTGTGGCCGCCGCAGTGGACCTTTTTCCGGGCAGAAATAATTTAGTTATTGGTCTTGGCAGCTGCATCACCTACAACTTTGTAAATAAAAAAAACGAGTTCCTTGGTGGTAGCATTTCCCCAGGGATGGATATGCGCTTCAAATCACTGCAGGTTTTTACTGCCAAGCTCCCACTTATTAAAGAAAATTGGAATTTTCCGCTTATCGGGTACGACACCGCCACAAATATCTTAAGTGGTGTTATACTGGGAATGGCGAGTGAAATAAATGGAATAATTTCTTCATACGAGAAAAAATATGGCAACTTTAACGCGCTTTTAACCGGAGGTAATTCAACCTATTTTGTCCCGCATCTTAAAAAACAGATATTTGCAGACCCAAATCTAATATTTAAAGGTCTGTATGCGATCAGTGAGTGTAACAATCTACCAAAAAATTAAAGGTCTAATACTTTTATTATCAGCAACTTCGATAATAACCCAGGCACAGGAGAATTCGCCCTATTCACGTTATGGTCTTGGCGACCTGATATCTGGTTCTTCCATAACCAAT
>JBBJOD010000176.1:0-9036 GCA_037721715.1 Chitinophagaceae bacterium
TAAAAAAGACCTGGAACACTTCCTGCTTTTCGGCCCAATTGAGCTTACGTTCCAGCACTTCAAAAGATCGGATGGAGTAATCAATGAGCATGAAGAGCACATCCCTGTAAGCCCAGTCTGGAATTCTCGCGCCGCGTTTTGCCTCCACGCCGGTATGTATGGCCGCTATTGCATCAATAGCGCGTAAGGCGGATTGTTTCTCAGAAAAGACGATTGCACGGGCGTAGGAAACAGTTGAAAAAAGCCTTCCCAGAGGATCGGCAGGAAGGCGGCCTGTAAAGTAAAGCCAGTCTACAGCCTTGTTGAGTGCAAACTCTGCGGATGTACCTGCAAATATAAATAGAATAGTGTCGCTCTTCCCCCAAATCTGACGAACTACCGAGTGCTTATCCACGAAATATTCTTTGCTCATAATAATTTATATAAAATTCTACTACGACTTGCCAGTTGTTTATGAAGATTTTCGTAAACATCAAAATTGCACTTCCTCAATGTATCACCTTCTTCCCAATCGAGCAGGCTATACGGGTCAATTCCGCCGCGCGCCGGCTTATGCGGCAACATCACCACGATCGTTTGCGTGCCGGAGCGGATGAAGTGCTTTCGTACGTACAGCGGCATGCCTAAAATTTCACCGGGCTCCGCAGCCGCGAACATCCCGATTTCCACCCACTGGATTACTGGCATTTCGTTTTCCACTCCGGCGCTATCGGCAACAATCTTGTGCGCCTCTACCTCTAACGTCACCTGCCAGGTGCCTGACGCAGTCTTCTTCGCCATCACTTGCTTTGTATCAAACGTCCAGAACGCGTTCACTTCGAACAGGTCGTGCAAAAGGGGTTTGACCGAGTCCGGCGTTACCGCTTGCAGCTCACGGTATAGGTTAATTGTTGTAGCCAGGGATGACGCCTTTTTCTTCACCAGCGTTCGAAGGGCCGCGTTCACACGGGCCTCGCCTACATACTCGCTAAGCGCGTATATGGCGTATGGGCCTTTGCGGTAGTTGGCCCAGGGGTCCATGGCGCGGAGCAGCGGGAGTCCTGTGCGAAATGGCGGCCAGGGGTTCGGCTGGCGCATCCAGCTCATAAACCGCCGTAGCGCTTCGCGGCTCTTCACGTTTTTCACAAGCTGCATTGCGGAGTACCATGCCAGGCTTTCGGAGATGACACCTCCTCCTTCCGCAAAAGCGGGCTTGAGCTGCACGCCCCACCACTGATGCCCCATCTCGTGCGCTACAATCTCAAACATCGCGTCGAAGCCATCGCCCTTTGGATCCAGCAGGAAGAAGCCCTCTCCTCCAGTGATCACGCCGCTTCCATCTACGCCCATGCCCATAAAGTTGCCGGGTTGCTCAACGATCAGTTCACTCAGCAGGTTCAGGAACCGCACCCGCTCGGCCGGGTCCAGACCGGCGGTAGGTTCGTCTACAATCAGCAGCTTTGGATTCCCCAAAAGCGCCACTGCTACGCCAAAGCGCTGCCGCATACCGCCTGAGTAGCCACCCAGCTTTTGTTTGCGTACCTCCCAGAGATTCGTCTTCCGGAGTAGCGCCTCTACGACCTCGCGGCGCGACTTGCGCTCTGAGAAACCCTTAAGTACCGCGAAGTAATCGAGCAGTTCTTCAGCTTTAGCTTTCGGATAAACGCTAAACTCCTGTGGCAAATACCCAAGTGTTCGACGCACCTCCTCCTTCTTCTTCATCACATCGATATCGCCCAGATGGATGTTGCCCTCGTCAGGCTCCTGCAGCGTGGCCAGCATGCGCATCAACGTGGACTTGCCGGCACCGTTCGGGCCAAGCAACCCATACATGCCCTGGGGAATGGTGAGGGTGACATTTTTTAACGCCTGAACACCATTCGAGTAAGTTTTAGAGAGATTCGTGATTTGTAAATTCATAAGCTTTCAGTGACTAATATTTTCAAATTTCCAAGCGAAGGAGTAATGAACGCTCTCCCAACAAAGGCTCTATTGATTCAATTAAAGTACTTTGAAACTCAAGTGTAAGTCTAAAAAAATGTTAGCTGTCTAACCTGTTACCTGGAAGAAGCAGCTCAAGTAAATGCGAATAGCTTTTAAATGCTTTGCGGCTTATATCATTGGCGTGGTAAGTTGTGTTTGAATTCATGATACAAGGATTTTAATGAATGCTTACAACCTGGTTTGTCTGCACGATACAACCTTTCAAGCTGTTGAGATTGCGGCAACCTGGTAGAATATTTTCTTTCATAGTAGGTGTAATCAATCAAATATTTTTTTCATTACTGTCTGACTACATTATCTAGAATGTTGAAATTTAAAATTTTGCCCACCCCTACCCCTCCCAGGAGTAATGGCACTAACTTAAGTAATTATTTGTATTTTCTATACTTTCCAGCTTTCACTCTTCTGGTAAAATGCCTGCCAGGCCTAGTCAAAATCATTTGCTTTTTAATTCTCTTCAGCAATTTGTCCATACCGTCCTGGTGACCAGCGCTGGTAAACTCTTCCCTTTTTATCAACAAGTACGCCCTGATCAGTCTCAAAGCATTGCTGAAGGAAATTGCTTTGGGGGGAAAAATCGGTTTGCTCAACCGATTTTGCAATAATTTTTCTAATCATATTATAGGCTGTCAGGGCTATTGTAATTTCTTTCAAAACCATATCCTCGGTTTTACTTCGGGCTATATTTATACCCATGATAATTTTAATTTCTCTAATGGTTACTTCTATATCCCATCTTACAGCATATTTTAATATTATCTCTTCCTTCTTTATTTTTTCGTTTGTTATAGTTGTGTATAATACCCATTCTTTATTCTCATCCTCAAAGGAAGGGTAGCTTATCCTGCGCATAGTTATTTTACCTGGAAGCGCGTCCCATTCTTCTTTATTTAACCAAGCTGGCCGGGTGGTTTTGCTTAATTCAACTATTTCGTCCCCATCCGAAAGTATTTTGGTAACCTTATAATTTCTTTCTCTTTTGCCAGGCACAATTACATGGCACCCTCTCTTTTGTATTAAACAGAAAACAGCATAAGTATTATAAAGATCATCTGCCAAAAGTAAATTGCCTGCGGGCAATTTTTCAATTAAGGATTTTACTAATTCCAATTCAGACTGATGCCGGGTACCAATTTCAAAATCCAATATCTGGCCGCTCCCCTGCCACAAAAGAGCCTGCAACAAACCCTGCGGATAAGTGTTGTCTCCTTCTTTCACATAATACTTCTTTCTTAACTCCGGCGTATCCTGCATTTGGAAGTACGTTCCGTCTGTAACAATTACAGCCATTCCATGCCATTTCTTTCCATTCAACTCTTTAAAATCTGTTGAATAAGCAAATACCTTTTTTATTATTTCTTTATCTACCCGTGCTCTTGCCTTGGTATAAGCTGCAGTATTATCCGACACCTCAGTCACTTTGCTTTTGGGCAACCGGGATTGAAAAAGATTTGGACGCCCACGCCTTTT
This sequence comes from Chitinophagaceae bacterium, assembly GCA_037721715.1. Taxonomy (GTDB): domain Bacteria; phylum Bacteroidota; class Bacteroidia; order Chitinophagales; family Chitinophagaceae; genus JADCRZ01. The sequence goes on from JBBJOD010000176.1 coordinate 3,454, forward strand.
TGTTTCCCCAAGCGACAACCTGTGGTTTTCTTTAACCTCGCGCAACTGAAAAACCTCTTTTTCTTTTAACTGCGCACCTTTGAACTCAAATACTTCTTTAAAGGTAATTACAGATTGCTTCAGCGATTTATCCTCATTGAAAGCTGACAGTAACATGGTCAATAATGTATTCTCCATATTATAAACCCTATCCCTTGTTACTTTTTTATTTTCAGCAGATTCATGGTTTTCAATAATCTCAAATGGAAAATCTGCCTCTATATCACGCAATAGGTCAGTACGCATTATTGATTTTAATTCAAGACTCAATGCCAAAGAACGATTAGGTGTCATAAATAATATTTCTTCAAAGATATTATTTAATTCTTTAAGTTAGTGCCATTACTCGCAGGAGGAGATGAGCCAAGAGGCGCCTCCAGTAAGGACTTGGCAAGAATTTATTATTTATTCCAGATAACAATGATTTTTTTCTATGGCCCAATCTTCGTTGCTTTTACTTATTCGCGTGATGCATCACTTAACTTTATTTTTGCGAGGAGATAAAACTATTCAGCAATCCGCCTTATCAGTTTTTCCAATGCTTTAAGATGATCATCAAATGCTTTTTTACCTTTTTTAGTCATACAATATTTAGTATTGGGTTTTCTGCCTACAAATGACTTTTCCACACCGATGAACGCTTCTTTCTCCAGCCCTTTCAGGTGGCTAGCCAGGTTACCATCGGTTACATCAAGATATTCTTTTAATGAATTGAAATCAAGCCGATCATTAACAGCCAGGGCCGACATAATACCGAGCCTGATCCTGCTTTCAAATGCCTTATGCAAACTATTGATTGATATTTTCATCTTTCGTACCTGTAATGCATATAAATACCATAAATAATATGGACTACTCCAAAACCTAAGGCCCAGAATAATAATCCATATCCGACGAAATATGCGCTGATTAAGCCCAGCCCTATCTCAATAAGCCCTAAACTTCTCATTTCTTCATAAGTGAACTTGCTGGAATTATACAATGCCAGGCCATAAAATAATAAAGTAAACGGGGCGATAAAACCAATCAGTCCTTTGGAAATCAGGATAAGTATCAGGAGCCCACCTGCAATAAGTGGAACTGCCATATTGATCAAAAGCCGTTTGGCGGTAGGGTTCCAAAGTTTTTCACCCCTTTTATTGGCCTTTTTGTGGGAAAGAAAAATAGCTGTACCTATGGTTAGTATCAATGTTATAAAGGCTAACAAAATGACCCTCGTCAGGATCGAAGATTCATTTTGAGAGGTGCTTGTGTAAATGAGTTCATCAGGATTGAAATTAAAAAAATTATGGGCAATATAGGCTCCTAACAATGCATAAATTCCTGCCATTAAGCCTGCCAATCCCGAGAGCGATAGGAATTTGGAAGTACGCTCCATCATTGAACGCATCTCGGCTATATCACGTATATAATCATGTTCTTCTTTCATCTAAAAAGTACTTTGTATTTCAAAGCTAGCAAAAGAATATCAGTTATACAAGAACTGTCAGGATTATTTTATTTATAACTTGATTTATTGCCCTTCTTCACGGTTCGCTGGCGATGTTCCTTTAGACCGACGCGTAGTGGTAAGTCATGCCCTTTGCAAAGCGTTTCAGTACTTTAATTGAGGATTGTTGCACTTCATCCTTCGACCCGTTAGAAGGCATGCCTGCTTACTCTCCCTCATATCTTGAAACTTGTGGCCAACATTTGAGCCGTGGCCATATCGAGCACTTTTCTATTATCGCCTTAATAAGATCTTTTTTATTTTCAGATAGCGATTGTTCTTTTTTATGTAATAGCAGACTCACAAAAAAGCCGACCATGAAGATCGGCTTGATACCTGTACCCGGGAACGGAATTGAACCGTCACGAGCATTACTGCCCACAGGATTTTAAGTCCTGCGTGTCTACCAGTTCCACCACCCGGGTAGCTAGGCGCGGGTGCAAATTTTGCCGCCGCATACCCAAACCAAAAGAAAAAAAAAGCAGATACTTCTATCTGCTTTAAAATTTCAGAGCGAAAGACCGGGCTCGAACCGGCCACCTCGACCTTGGCAAGGTCGCGCTCTACCAAATGAGCTACTTTCGCAAATTACCGTATAAAGAACTGTTTTGGGAGTGCAAATCTAATGAATGTATGTTTACTGCAAAATTTTTTATTCTTATTTGTACTTAGGGGTATACAATGTATTATCCGGAACCACCACATTCGGCTTTCCCTTATACCGGTGCGTATACAATCCGTAACATCCGCCCAGGATAAAAGCTACCAAACAAAACACCTGCAAGTAAAAAAGAAATACAGACGAGTTGACCCAGTTATAGGCAAAGTCCTTCTCTTTCGGATTCTTGTATTCTAAATCTTCGGTATGCTCCATAGTGTTTTTCTATTACCGGACAAAAATAAAGGTTCATAACTATATATCATCCTTTGTTGTCAACAATTTCTGCAAATGTCTTTTTGCCTGAAACAAAATGGCTCCATACAATGCTTTTACTATGATACCCTGACAATACCCCTCCCCTTCGCATAGGAAAATAACTTTTTTCCCTTCCCAGCAACAGCCATTTCAAAAACCCCATGTGCGCTTTCAACACCGCAATGAAATAAGTAGCCTCCCCGGCAAAAAGCGACTTCCAGGCTGAAATAACATCCAGTAGTATCCTCAATGGAATTTTCCAGGCGATCTCGGCGGGTGGCAGGTTCTTTGCCAGCATGATCAGGTTGTTCCTGAAATTCAAAAACACTTTTCTTTCATTGCCTTTGGGGAGCGTGCCACCGCCTACGTGATAAACAACCGAAGCAGGACAGACCATCACCTGGTAACCGGCCAACTGCATCCGCCAGCAGAAATCAATTTCTTCCTGGTGCGCGAAAAAGTATTCATCCAGCCCCTTCAACTCTTTGTAAACAGTTGACCTTACAAACATCGCTGCGCCGCTGGCCCAAAAAATGTTTGCGTTTGAATCGTACTGGCCGTGGTCCTGCTCGCAGTAATCGAAGATCCTACCACGGGCAAAAGGATACCCCAATACATCGAGCCAGCCACCTGCGGCACCGGCATATTCAAACACCGTTTTATCACCAAAGGTCATAATTTTTGGCTGGCAGGCACCAATGACGGCATCACACTCCATCAGGGTAATCACCGGTTCTATCCAGCCTGGCGCTACTGCTACATCTGAGTTAAGCAAAATGAAATATTCCGCAGTCACCTGGCGCAGCGCCTCGTTGTAGCCACGGGCAAACCCAAAATTAGCTGGCAATTGAATAATGCCGACTGCAGGGTACCTGTCACGCAGCCAATTAACTGAATCATCTGTTGAAGCATTGTCTGCAATAATTACCTCATAATTACTGTAAGTGGAAGCCAGCACCGAAGGAAGAAATTTTTCCAGGTAATTCCGTCCGTTCCAGTTCAATATAACAATAGCTACTTTTGGATTCAAATTGGCAGGTTCTGAATTTGTTTCAAAAGTAAGGGTTGGCTGTCATACCTTTTTTAAATTAGTCGAATGATTCCATTATTGTTTAGCTGGAGAAGCGCTTTGGCGCTGATTGCTATTTGCATTGTAAGCGGCACCATCATTTACTCACAATATCTTTCCAATAAGATCAGTATGGAAGAAAGGCAAAAAGTGGAACAATGGGTGGAGGCCAGCAAAGCGATTGCACAGAACCCCGATATGGACCTTACCCTGCCTGGCATGATTCGCAATGAACAAACTTCAATCCCCATCATAGAGACTGATGAAAAAGACAGTATTGTCAGTTACCTGAACCTCGACACGGTGAAGGCAGCAAAAGACGCCGATTACCTGGGCAGGAAACTGCAACAATTTCGTGCGTCTAACAAGCCGTTCATCCTGAAACTGAGCGATACACCTTATATTGCCAACAAATATTATTATGGCAATACCAACCTGTTAACGGAAGTGAGGTATTTCCCGGTTGTACAATTGTTCGTAGTTGCCTTGTTCATTATCATTACCATTATCTCCATTACTACACGCCACCAGGCCACTCAAAACCAGGTATGGGCCGGTATGGCCAAAGAAACGGCTCACCAGTTAGGAACACCAATTTCTTCCCTGCAGGGATGGGTTGAGATGCTAAAAGAAGAACCGTCAACTGAAAAAATCACGAAAGAACTTGAAAAAGACATTGATCGCCTTAAACTGGTGTCTGATCGTTTTGGCAAAATAGGCAGTACGCCCCAACTGGAAGAAACCAACCTGCTGGCACAAATTGAACAGATGGTGGAATATATAAAGAAAAGGGCGCCAGGCAGTGTGCATTTCGGTATCGACGCTAACAATGCGCGCGAGATAATCGCCAGGATCTCGCCTCCTTTGTTTGACTGGGTGATTGAAAACCTCCTGAAAAACGCGTTGGATGCCATGGAGGGAAAGGGCGAGATCTCTCTGAATATAAAAGACCTGGAGCAGGAGATCCTGATCGATGTGAGAGATTCGGGCAAAGGCATTGCGGCAAGCAACATCCGTAATATTTTTAAGCCAGGATTTACTACAAAGAAACGGGGCTGGGGGCTAGGGTTAAGCCTGTCAAAACGCATTATTGAACAATATCACAAAGGACAGTTGTTTGTAAAAACCTCGGAGCCTGGCAAGGGAAGCACTTTCCGGATCGTACTAAGGAAATAAGGATGACAAATTTTTGTCGTTTTCCATAAGTCTTACATACTGGAGATTCAAGCCGTTGTATGAACCTCGATCCTTTTGGGGTATCGATAATAGTGAATCTCTAGGCAGAGGTTAGGTTTTTCGCGATCGACAAAATGATTTTGCACCTGGTGCCATCTTGAACAAAGGCCTCCAGGGGAGGCCAGTTAAACAAGTGCGGAAGAGGAGATTCGAACTCCCACGCCAGTTACGGCGCTACCACCTCAAAGTAGTGCGTCTACCAATTTCGCCACCTCCGCATTTCAGCGCTGCAAATGTAAAGCAGAATTTTGAATTTTTGAGTTAATCGAATCGGTTAGCGGGCTTACCTTCCAGAAACAGGTAACGTTCCCGGTGTTTTTCAGGTTCCACCCTGGTTTTTACATCTAGGTGCATAACCTGAACTACCCCGTTTAGATGAACGGCGGGCCAGTCAGGAAGTCCGAGCCCATTTGGATTGCCTGTTTTGATGAAGTTGGCGAAGTAGGCCTGCATGATCTCGGAAACTTTATAATCTTCCGGCTGCCAGTCGTAGGTTCGATTGGTAGGAAGGTTGCCCAGCGCATATTCGATTTCAGCCGAATGAACGGCGCCACGCTGAGGTGGCTGTTTAGAGGCGGCTGGGTCTGTTCCTTTGATAATTCCTCCCGCAAGGCCTGCAGTTACATTACCCATTTCGGCCCTCATGGGCGGCCGTGGTTTTGAATACAAATAACGATATACTGGTTTGCCACCTGTTTTGCTTTGAACATCCGACCATTTCCATGTACTGAAACCAATAAACCTGTCAGCGGCAAGATCTGTTGCCACCTGCATTACTTCTTCATCGGCAGATACAGGGTAAGCTTGCAATGCAGCAGCTGCACGATCACCGTA
>JBBJOD010000177.1:0-9026 GCA_037721715.1 Chitinophagaceae bacterium
ATAGGTGGTTTGGTTTTGTGTTGTCCAGCTTTTGCCGCCATTGCCACTTGTTTCATGTACCTGGTTTTTACTGCTAATGCTAAATAAACTATTGTATCGCATTGCCAGGGTAAACCTGTCGGTGTGGCTGCTGCCCGTGAAACTGCCACTGGCATCCGTTACGCGATACAGGTCATCGTAAGTGTATTGGTAACTGGATTTTCCACCCATCAAATTACTTGGAGGTACAGGCGCATTGTTGACAAGGCTCAGAATGTTATTCACCCTGTCGTAACCATATGTATTGTCCATCATCAAACGGCCTGCGGCAGTTTTTGCCGTAAGGTTATTGAGACGGCGACGCTCAGGTTCGAAAGTATAGTTCATATCCGTCCCGTTGCCGTAGCTCATATAAATGCGGGTCTCAAATTTATCATAGCCCAGTTGTTTGAGGTAGTTGAAAGTGTTACCACCTTTTACGCCAGACATTTTTTGCAAAAGGCCACCAACGTTGTAATTATAAGTCAATGTTTCTCCATCAGGATAAACCATATTGGTTAAGCGGTTCCAGGTATCATACGTCCATTGTGTAGTAAATGTTAATGGAATGCTGCCAGGCAAGTTGATTACACGAACATTTTTCACAATTGCCCCAAGCGGGTTGTAGAAAAATTCCTGCGTACCGCTTCCGTCCTGTTGTGTGACTAAGCGTCCTGCCCTGAAAAAAGTTGCCCCCGCTGCACCATAAGCCATCGTCACATTATTTTGCGGATTTTGTGGATAGGTGATCTTTGACAATCGCTCATGGTCGTAGGTATATTTAATTCCTTTGCCACCACTTTGCAAATTGGCCAGAGTTTTCTCTGCCAGGTTTCCGGCGAGGTCATATTTATAATTGGTAGTGCCTGCATCCGGTTGTGTCTCGCTGATTTTTCTGCCAAGCTGATCATACGCCATCGTGATCAGGTTATTTTGATCATCGGTCACCTTTATCAACTCATTCACCGGGTTATAGTCATAGCTTGTCCAAACATCTTTGCCCTGGCTGTGTTGTTGTTTAGTTGCTTTCAGTAGCTGTCTCACATTAATGAAGCTTTCCAGCTTAATTCCATTGGCATCAACTGATGTTTGTTTGAACTGCACTTCCCCGTTCCGGTCGTTTCCAAAACCATACGTCGTTGTTTCTACGGCCTGGTCTCGCAATGTATTGGTCAGGGTCCTGTCTAATACGTCATAGGTCATCAATTCCGGTGAAATTTCATCTGAATCTTTTTTAAACACACCAGTTGTTCCTTTCGGTTCTGTGACCGGATACCATTGTTTTACTGGTTTTCCAAATGCATAAAAGAGCCTGGAGCCTGATACGGACATCACTTCCTGGTCAGTTGCCTGGGGACCGCCGAAGATGGCAACATCTTTTTTGGTTTGTATCTGGCGACCGAGCCCATCATGAAATGCTGCGGTTTCGATAAAATTAGCAGGATGTGCCGGGTCAAAGTGTCTGGCCATTGCCCAGGGCACTGCATCATTTGGGTGATATTCAATTGAAATAGTGAAAGGTTGGTTGGCCGCAATTTCAAGCGGTTCTCTGATCGTCAGAATCCTGCCGGCATTGTCTAATGTATATTGTGTTTGCTGACTATTGAGGTCTGTTGCTGATAACATCTTTCCAAAACGAAAATCGTACGCAGCATCGGAAGAGTAACCGTACGAGTCCGATGTTTTGGTTTTGTAAGTTTGTACCTGCTGATCATATTGGTAAGTATAGGTTAGGCGCTGCCCTGTAGCATTTGCCGGACGTGTAATGCTGGTAAGATTTCCAAATCCGTCATAAACCATGTTGGTTGTAGCTACATCGCCGGATTGCAGGTATTCGCGGCGTTCTGTAATATTCCCTGTATTGTTATTTATTGTAGAAGCGCCCTGGCGATAAACGTTACCGCTTCCGGAAACCGTTACAGAACTCGGAATATTCATGATATATTTTGCCGGAACGGAGTGATAACTGATGGCAGTAGAGAGGTCATCTGTTGCTCCCGCATCACCAAAATCTGTTGACCCTGCTATGTTACCAAGCGCATCGTATGTATAAGTTGTGCTCGTAGTTTTTCCCGCAGCAGGCTGACCTTCATAAAATAGTTTTTCCGCGAGTACAAGTGCAGGGAAAGCTGCTGCATCATCACTTTGCCTAAGGGCAGCAGGCAGAGTAGCACCCGTATGAACGTCCTTTAGTTCATACGTATTTTTTGTCTCGTTGAATTTATTACCTGCAGCATTTTTTATTACCCTGGATCTCAATAAGCCTTTTTCGTAAAAATTACCATTGATGAATTCATCTTCTACCGTGCGGAAAAGAGCATCCTGGTTTTCAGTATCATTATTTAATGTGATTACTTTTCCGAAGCCATAAAATTCTCTTTCGTTGCGGTCGTAATGGCCGGCTTGGTATTGGAAGGTATTGTTCGTACGGTCAGGGCCATCGCCGGGTACGCCGTCAAACATATCCACGGTCGTCAATGCCCATACTGTATTAGGCATGTCATAAGTGTTACCCATCCGATTGTAGTTCAGCGTAAAGCTTCCACCCAATGGACGAATGACTTTTTTGATTTTGTTGGTTCGTTGTATCGTCGATCGGGAGACTGTAAGCTTACTATCTACTTCCGATTGTAAAAAATCCGGGTAGCCGTCACCGTTAATATCATTAAATTGTACCCGTGTGCGGTCAGCTCCCTGCCCGATATTGATTTGCGGGTTAATACACAGTTTTACCGCTGGAAGTATGGGGATAAGATGAATACCGACGGTAAACGCTATATTAATACCCTCACCGGTGGAAACGCCTCTTCGGATAGCATTGGCACCAGTCCACGCAATCGCCGGCCCAAAGCCATTTCCTGTATTGATCCGCACTACCAGGGGAGAAATGCTGGCAATATAATCCGGCAGCCCATCCCCGTTCATATCCTGTAGGGTTCTTGTTGTTTCATTTTCACTCCTTGCCAGCGAAATGCCGGCAACGATACTATAATTGGAGATATTGATGCTGATACCGCCACCGTAATCTATCGCCGTGCCATCATTTATACCAGCGTAACCCCATTGTTCCTGTGGCAGAAATGAATAGCCAAGATTAAGTTCTACGCTGCCATTTTCATGTACCCTGTCTGGTAAGCCATCTCCGTTGATGTCTAAAAAGGCAAATTTTTCGTTTTCTGTATTCACGTTAAACTTTGCACTTATGCCCGGTGCAACCCTTGACTTGGACTGTCCTTCTGTTGCTTTTGCGCCTCCGGATGTGGACGAAGCGTTTGACGAACTGGATTTCGGGAGTACACCTCCAGCGGTGAAGCCGATGGAAACATGGTTTGACTGTGACACATCACCAAAACCAAAACTATTATTGGCCGTAGGCTCAAGGCCGCCGTAGGGATGTGTGTACTGAATTTTACTATTGGATAAAATATCAGGGTATCCATCCCCATTCATATCATTAAAATCATACACCAGCTTGGTAAATCCGCCGCTTATGCTGGCCCCCAGGTTTTGGTCTGGCCCTACAGCACCACCGAAAGAAATCTCGTCTGTCTTTGTCACCTTTTTTATTCCCACCGCACCCGAGTTTGAACCAGGGTTAGGCGTCGTTATGGGGTTTACCGGCACCAGATCATCCTTTCCCATCCGGGATGATCTGATGGTGTCCCTTTTTACATAGGTCAGGTTATCATAGCCGATCCATGATTTTGAAGCATTGTCAGGCACCAGGTAAATAAATTTGTTTTCCTTGGGCTGGTTTCCACCTTCGGCGGCGTACATTGCCTGCATTTCATCTGCATCTTTAGCTGTGCTTAGGTCAATGGTAGGGGCTGGATTCAATAATGCCGGAGCCAGTTCAAGGTCACTTTCTATGATCGGCTGATCTGCACGTGTTCTGTTACCATTGTAGGCAAATTGCCCCCAGTGACGATACATGGGTCCGAAAATGAATGATTCATCCATTGTATACAAGCCGGCCACCACAGTTTGTTTCCCCCCGGGATTGGAAGTGACATCTACGTTAGTAGATGAAAAAGCGTTTGCTATGCTGGTACTTGTGGTGTGGTATTCAAAAAATAGTTTTTCACCCTGGTCTACAATGACGTTTAGCGCCTGGATAGCGCCCAACACTCCATTAGTAACCGGAATAATTTTTTTCTGAAGTAATTCATTTTCTTTTTTGACGGAAAATGTGATCTCGCCATTTTTAAAGTTGGGATTGAGGACAGGCTTTGCTTCAATCATAAACGTATCCTTTACAGGCACCGTCCAGGGAAGACTCGGTTGCATTGTTTTTGTAAATGCCTGGAAATCTACAGTTGGGGAAAAAAAGATCAAAGGCTTACCATCGTTCCCGGTGACCTGCGGGATTTTTGGATCAGTGGATGCCGTATAATAGATGAAAGGATTCCATGTCAGCGATGTCCAGTCAATATTGGTTTGGGAAGAAACGCTGAAGAACAGTTCGTCACCTTTCAGCACATTTTCATCAATTGATACGGGCAGGGTGATTACCTGGGCTCCCGTATAGCCCTGCTGCAACAAGGTAGTGTATACGTTATTTGATCTCTTCAATAACTTCACCGTGATACTGTCGGATGTTACGGGCTTCTTGAAATCTCCCTGTATGTGAATAGTCCCGCCAATGCTTGCTGCTATTGACAGCGGTGCAGACATCAAAAAGTCCTCGTCAGACTTAAATTGGTAAATGGGCAAAGCGTTGGCGTCATTGAGCCCGGGCGCCTGGTTGCTATACGTTATTTGCGGCGTCCACATTACCTGGTCATTGGCACCATTGAATATTGATTGCACACGGAAATAGACCTTGTCCCCTTTTTGTACCGCAACAGATGAAACTCCCGTTGGAGTTTTGGGCGTGAAATCATTTGCAGCAATTTTCATAAACCAAAGCTCGGTGCCTTTATGCTGGATCGCTACCCGCACTCCATCCGTGACACCGGAAGGCGCACCGCCAGTGGTATTGTTCTGGAGCAGCTTTACCGGTTGGCTAATGTCTATCGTACCGGCAAATGGCGCCACCCAAACTTTTACCACATCATGTAATGGGTTGTCATCGATTGCCTTTTCCAACGCCTGCGGATCGTTTGTCACCAGGCTTTGATCAATTCCGGAAGATGCCTTAATGGGGCTTGGCGTATCAGCACTTGATGTTGTAAAAACCGGGTTGCCGTTGCTGTTTATATGGTTGAAGTAAACCGTACCGTTATTCACGATATCCATTAGTTGATCACCATTCACGTCGGAGAAGTAAACAGCGTTAATATTTTCCGTATAGGTATAGCCAAACCCTGCGTAAACCTTCGCAAAAGTGACCTCCAGCCCCACGTTTACGGCAAAGGCTTCTCCCTTATTGAAGTCGTTAATGCCGATGATATCCTGGTTAGGTCCAAAGATAACATTGCCATTCGGGCCTGATTTATTTGCCCTGAAAAACAGCCGTCCGCCTTTTTTATATACTTTATCCGCCAGGCCATCGCCGTTAATATCTACCATTGCGAGCATGCCTTCATTCGCAGAATAGTTGAAGCCGAAAACAACGCCTGCTGTGTTTGTTTTTGAAGAAAGGTCGTTATCATCGGGGCCCACGGTAACAGCCACACCGAAGCCGCCGCCTATGGATTTATTTCCACCGAGCGCAGAGGCATTGTCGTTGAAATCCGGGAAGGGGTTTAAAAAAGTTCCCTGCACATTATCGTTTTGCGGGTTCCATTCTTCAGGAGCAGTCAGCGGCTGGTAAGTGCCACCTGCCACCTGAACATCATTATAATAATCGAACGTGTGGGTAGTGAAAAGTGCGCCGGCGGCATCAAATTCTTTTATGCTTTGCAACAAGGTTTTATAAAATGCACCCTCTGCATAATTCAATTCATAGGATCTTACATCCTGGCCATTGAATTTTACGGCGATCTTCTTAAGTAAGTCAGCAGTCACCTGCTTAAACCCCAGTCTTGCACTGATGCTAATGTCTTTTCGTTTAGTTTGTCCTAAATCCCGGTCACGTGTAAACGCGACGCTGTATTTACCTTCTGCATTTCCATTACCCGTGTAGGTAATAGAGGCCAGATATAGATTGGATCCTGCGATAGCATTACTAATTCCGGCGTCAATAACCTTGGCGTAACGATACTTCACGAAATTGTTATTCGGATCCCTGTCTTCAGTCAATGCCCATTGCGCAATGTTGCCATTTGCATCGGTCAGTACTGCAGCCTGGTCTACACCGGATCCGGGAGTACCGCCAAAGAAATGGCGAACACCACTTTTTTCTATCACTTCCCACCAATAATTTGTGGGATTGTTGCCATGCCGGGTGATTTTTTGAAAGTCGTTATCCACCCGGGGAAAAAACTGTTTTTCACTTGTTCTGGCAATCGCAGCCGCACGATGGGCTACCGGATTAAGCTGCGCTCCGTCAAAAGTATAGGTTTCCGTTTCCATGGTCGCCTCATACCTCGGTACTCCCCAGCGGGTTTCGATCGAAACGGAGGGTGTACTCAGATCCCAATCGAGACCCATCCAACCATTTGACCCTTCACTGTTATACTGGATGGTCAATTGTGGCTCCATCCCGTTCCGGCCGGCCGGCAGTTTGATCGGGTATGTCAAAGCTGCGCTACCCATCTGGTTTGCCGTAGGCGCCGCGATAGTTACAATTTCCGAAGTTGGGTCGGGCATTATACCAGACATGGAGTTGGGAGTAAAGGCTTTGGTCTCGGGCGATTGCGGTACTTTAATCACCGCATCAATCATGTCAGTAAAATGCGTTGTCGTAGAGGCAATAATTTTGCTAGACTCGTCCACAGAATCTTTTGGAAGCGCTACCCAATGTTTTACTTTCTCATCAAAGAAAAAAGTGAATATGTCTTTCGCCGTATATCCTCCTGGTATCTTTGTTTCGTCATACGCCATGCTGACTGCTACAGGTTTGGCGAAATGGCTACCATGCGGTAAAAAACGGTATCCATCACTTCCTGCTGTAACGTTCACCATTCCCTGGTCAAGTGCGGGAATAGCAGCCGCTGGAAGGGCCGTAATAGATACTAAGGCAGGGGCTGTCATAGCACCTGCCGGAATTTGAAGTTTGGCACCGAGCAGGCTGAGATTTGTAGTGTTGATTCCTGCCCACTTTTCCGTCTTTAATGCTTTAAAACCTGAACCCCAATGATTATTGTGCAGGTATTTGACCGGTATTACTTTCGTAAGAAAAGGAGCACCTTTATTGAGTTTCGCCTGATTAACATTCGTTGTGGCCTGTTTTCCCGGACTAGTGAAAAAAATGCTGTTGAACGAAGGTTTTAAGAAGCCCAGTAACAACAAAGGGACAGTCAGAAATACGAGCAGGCGACGCTGAATACTTTTCATAATATTTCATTATTTGAGGACCTTGACGAGGCCATTGCGAAAATGATTTTAGTGCTTGATAATAAATTTTGAAAATTCCCTATCAGCAGTAAACAGTTTGATAATATATGTGCCTGCTGCTGCTTTGATATTTCCTGGCAGCAGATAGTTTGCCTGACCTGTCACTTTTTTTGAGTCTACCAGGCGAAGATTTATATCATATACCTTAATATTTAGGTCAGCAGGCTTATCGAGTGTAACAGCAATAGTATACCGGCCGTTTTCTGTAACGGGGTTCGGATATACATGGAAGGATACCAGTCTGGCAGCATCTGTGGGAACTGCAGCCTGGAGCCTAGTCTTCAGCCCAAAACTAAAAGCATCTTTCCCCGAACCATCTGCATCCCAGTGCACACCGCTAAAACTGGCGATTCCATCAGAAGAAATATTTTCCGGCGTGAGATAAGTACATTTTTCCGGCGCAAAATCACCTGATCCAGTGGGGTCTATTACCAGGTAAAAATTCTCTTTCCCAAATGTTGCAGGAAGCAGGGTTTTGGTATCTATTTCCAACGCAGTAGAAATGGCATTGGCAGTCTTCCCCGAACTTTTTATCATCCATTTTTTCTCTGATAGCAGGATATCATCTACTCCTGGCTCTTGGTTTTGGCTAAGTAACAATGGCTGCCCGTTATCGCCCCATATCAAATAGTCCCTGTTGCTGAGCTGGCCGGTATTGGCGGCATTTGCGGAAGCAATTTTAGTGACGCCGATCGCCAGCTGATCCGATGAGCTTGAACTTGTGCCCTGTTTTTGATGAAGCGTGGAGAGATCATCTCTCCCAATACCGGCAATATTGTTCGAATACAGCGCTTCTTTTTTTTGGTTCCAAATAATTTGCCCCAGGCTATTGACATAATCTTTTTCCAGTGTGACCCCATATTTTAATGCGAGGTAGCTTTCTATTTTGGCGATGTCCTTTTCTTTAAGGATCGTCTCGTATACGATAAACTCTGCGATTAACCCGGCGGATTGACCAACCGGTTTGGATGCCGGGCCAAAGTGAATAACAATATCTTTATCGGCATCATCTTCAGAAGCAGCAGGAACACCTTGTCGTATGTAGGTGGAAATGATGGCTTCGGGCTTTGCGTCTGGAACACTGGCTGACTTCTTTTCAAAAACCATATTCATTTTCCCATTCTGGCTGGTTAGTTGCCTCGTCGATAGCAGGATATCACCAAATCCTCCGTTCATTTGCCATACAGGAAGCTCTTGCTGCAGCCCACGGCGTTGATATACGGTAAAAATGGTAGCCCTTCTCAATTCTTCAATATTGCCGGGCATATTGATTCCCTTGCTGATATCGCCCATAGTAGTGGCTGGGTTAAAATTCAGCGTTACACGTTCAGTGGAGCCGGAAAAAGAATTCCCCTGTAACCAAAGCGATTGGCGGGTAACGCCACCGGGCGACTGGGAAAAAAGGCTGCAGGATGATAAGAGAAGGCCACATACCAGTGCTTGGTTAGTAAGTTTCCTATGCATAAATTTCCTTTAAAATATGATAAATACGTCTTTGTGAGAAGCAGAGGTAATCTTGATGAGAAGCAGAGGTATCAGATGCTTTTAACTAGGTGCATCATTTTGGA
>JBBJOD010000178.1:0-9022 GCA_037721715.1 Chitinophagaceae bacterium
TACAGTTATTTTTGCTGAAACATCACCCGCGGGTGATTCTATGACTGATAGCCAATAGCTGATCTGATAGCCAATAGCTGATCTCAAAAAACTAAAATTTTGCTAAATGAAAAAGCGTTATTAAACGCTTCCGGCATTATGTTTTCTTATTAAAGAAATCATAAAAACCACCTGTAGTGTACTATAATACTTTCCGATTCCGTTTTCAAGCTATATTCGTGAATATGCATGGCATGAAAAAGTTATCTCTCCTGTTTTTAGTTGTTTTCTCGCTTGGCTTTATATCATTCAAGGCCCTGGAAAAAAGAGCTCGTAACAGGAGTTTTTTTAACGGTGAATTGAACGGCGCCCCTTACATCATCATCGATAAATCGGATTATGAATTAAATGTGTATGATGGTGAAGGATGGTATGCCACCTACCCGGTTGTTTTCGGAAGTAAAAGCCTTGATGACAAAATGATGGAGGGCGACCGTAAAACGCCTGAGGGGAATTACAAAATTATTTCCAAGCGCCCTCACGAAAAATGGGGTAAAATATTATTGATTGATTACCCTAACCAGTTGGATATTCAAAAGTTTAATTCGCGTAAATCCAGGGGGATGGTACCACCCAATGCAAAGATCGGCGGCGGAATTGGTATACACGGAACCTGGGCCAGGGATGAAATGGCTGTGGATTATTTTCAAAATTGGACAAACGGATGCGTCTCCATGAAACGCGAAGAAATTAATGAAATTTTCAGGATGATTCCGATTGGTACGCGGGTAACCATCCGGCGCTAGCCCACAAGCGGTCGAATCTTCTAATCGACAAAAGAGCGGCAATCTTAAAACTACGATTTGACGTATATAATTACTCGTTGCCGTATCAATTGAAGATGAGTGATCTCCTTGGAATGAAAAGCCACAGTAGACCGGTAACAAGTTGTATTTCTAAGTACGGGAAATGTTCCAATAGAAAAACTCTTTGAGAGGGTTTTTCTATTGGCGTCCCGATTTGATGTTTTCCACTACAGTTGGGTCTAGTAATGTTGAGATATCACCCAGGCTGTTTATCTCTCCTTCAGCAATTTTTCTCAGAAGACGCCTCATTATTTTACCGCTCCTGGTTTTTGGAAGACCGGTTACAAACTGAATCTTGTCAGGCTTGGCTATTGGCCCGATAATCCTGCTGACTGTTGCAATAATGTCTTTTTTCCTTAATGATTCGTCGCCATGTGAGCCATCGGAAATAACATAGGCATAAATTCCCTGTCCTTTGATATCATGCGGAAATCCAACAACGGCACTTTCTATGACGCCGGCGTGCATGTTAATGGCATTTTCCACCTCTGCCGTGCCGATGCGATGTCCGCTTACATTCAACACATCATCTACCCTGCCTGTTATCCGGTAGTTACCGTTTTCATCTCTCAATGCACCGTCACCGGTGAAATAAAGATTTTCATAAGTAGAAAAATAGTTTGTCTTGCAACGGGCATGATCGCCATAGGTTGTTCTTAAGATACCGGGCCAGGGATCTTTGATACATAGATTGCCACTTACATTATTACCTGTTACCTCGTTGCCATTTTCATCTACCAGTATGGGTTGAACGCCGGGTAATGGCAGGGAGGCATAAGTTGGTATCTCCGGGGTTATGCCTGCCAGATTAGAGATCAGTACACCGGATGTTTCTGTTTGCCACCAGGTATCCACGATAGGGCAGTTACCTTTGCCAACGTTATCTTTATACCAGTGCCATGCTTCTTCATTAATTGGTTCACCTACCGTTCCCAATGTTACAAGCGAGCCGAAGTCTTTATTGCTGAGTGGTTCCAGTCCAAAACTCATCAACGAACGGATAGCAGTAGGTGCAGTATATAAAATATTAACCTTGTGTTTGTCGACAACATCCCAAAACCTTCCGGCATCAGGCCAGGTTGGAATGCCTTCAAACATCAGTGACGTTGCCCCGGCAGAAAGGGGGCCGTAAACAATGTAACTGTGGCCCGTAATCCAGCCTATATCAGCGGTGCAAAAATGTACATCACCCGGGCGATACTGGAAAACATTCACGAACGTATAATTGGTCCAGATCATATAGCCGGCACAGGTATGCACCACACCTTTTGGTTTACCGGTAGAGCCTGAAGTGTACAAAATGAAAAGCATGTCTTCTGCGTCCATTTCCTCGGCCTGAAAAGGAGGATTTCCCTGGGTTTCAACCTTTTTTATCTCATCTTCCCACCATACATCCCTTCCCTTGATCATGCTAACCGGTGTTCTTGTTCGCGTACAAACGATTACTTTCTTAACAAAAGGACAGGCTATGAGCGCATCGTCGATTACAGACTTCAGGGGAATATCTTTATTTCCGCGGAAGGCACCATCACAGGTGATAATAAACTCCGCTTTTGCATCCCTTAGCCTGTCAGCAATACTTTGAGCCGAAAAACCTCCAAATACCACCGAATGAACAGCGCCTATCCTTGCACAGGCTAAAACAGCAATTGCCAGCTCCGGTATCATACCCATATAAATACAGACGCGGTCGCCTTTTTGAACGTTGTTGTTCTTCAGTACGTGGGCAAACTGGTTTACTTTATTATAAAGTTCCTTGTAAGTCAGCATACGATGATGCTCTTCCGGGTCGTTGGGTTCCCATATTATTGCCGGTTTATTACCCAATGCCTCCAGGTGCCTGTCCAGGCAATTTTCTGTGATGTTTAATTTGCCACCTGCAAACCACTCGATAGACGGCTCTGAGAAATTCCACTCCAGCACTTTGTCCCATTTCTTTCTCCAGGAAAAAGTTCCGGCGATATCAGACCAAAAACCTTCCGGGTCGTCTATGCTTCTTTTGTAATCTCTGTGGTATTGTTCTAGTGAGGTTATCTGGTAGGGATATGGCATAATCGTCTGATTTGTCAGGTATTAATTTTTTCCTTCTAACTTTAAAAATAATTACATTCAACCAATATTCCACTATTAACCATGCAATCAACAAAAGGAATCTGGAAAGTAATTACCGCATCTTCTGTAGGAACATTGATAGAATGGTACGACTTCTATATTTTCGGCAGTCTTTCTACGATCATCTCACAAAAATTCTTTCCTGCCAGTAACCCTACTGCGGCCTTGTTATCTACACTGGCAACATTCGCTGCCGGTTTTATTGTCCGTCCATTTGGCGCGCTGGTATTTGGCAGGCTTGGGGACATCATTGGGAGAAAATACACTTTTTTGCTGACCCTTGTTTTAATGGGCGGGTCAACTTTTCTTATAGGTTGCGTACCATCCTATGCAACAATAGGCGGCTGGGCGCCCTTCCTGGTATTGCTGCTTCGCCTGCTGCAGGGGCTTGCGCTTGGGGGTGAATATGGAGGTGCGGCCACCTATGTAGCGGAACACGCCCCGGTAAACCGGCGTGGCTTCTATACCAGTTGGATACAAACCACTGCAACACTCGGACTTTTTCTTTCCCTGATTGTGATTCTTTCAATCAGGCGAATCGTCGGCGTGGAAGAATTCTCCAGTGGCAACGGATGGCGTTATCCCTTCTTGCTTTCTATCGTCCTGGTAGTGGTTTCCATCTTCATCCGGTTAAAAATGAATGAATCACCGGTTTTTGCCAAACTGAAAAGTGAAGGTAAAACCTCCGTTAACCCTTTGAAGGAAAGCTTTGGCAAGAAAGAAAATTTTAAAATGGTGTTGATGGCATTATTTGGCGCTACCATGGGGCAGGGAGTTATATGGTATACCAGCCAGTTTTACGCCCAACATTTTATCCTGACCAAATGCTTCGTGGAATATGAACAGGCAAACACCATCATTTTAATTGCCCTCGTTTTTGCAACACCCTTTTTTATTGTATTTGGCAGCTTGTCGGATAAATGGGGAAGAAAAAACATTATGATAACGGGCATGCTGCTCGGTGTTCTGCTATACAGGCCGATATTTGAGCAATTACACCAGATTGCTGATCCTTCCCTAAAAACACTGAAAGAAACAAAAGTTTTATCTTCTGAAAATAACCAGCCGGGAGCAAATGCTTTTATCTTAACCAGTTCTAAAACCAATCTTTACACAGATGGAAGTGTTTACACCGAAACAACACACCTCCAGCCTGGAGAAACCCAGGCACCTGGTGTCGGCAGGGAGATGCGTTTAGGAGAAAGTGGACGATGGAAAATGATTGGCCTGATCACCCTGATGGTTTTGTTTGTAACGATGGTATACGGCCCGGTAGCTGCATTTTTAGTGGAGCTGTTTCCGACCAGGATACGTTATACCTCCATGTCTTTGCCGTACCACATAGGGAATGGTGTTTTCGGTGGACTGGTTCCATTTATCGCCACGCTTATCACCACCTTACCTGGTACTGATTATTTATCGGGCTTGTGGTACCCCATAATAGTAGCCGGCTTATGTATGATCATCGGGGGATTATATCTCTCAAACAAATCAAATGAGCATGTAACTGACTGACTTAAAAAAATTCAATGAATACATTAAAACGCTTCCTCGGACTTTTATGGATGGCTCTCGGGCCACTCGTAATCGCTATCTTGATTAACAGCGCCTATCAAAATATAGACCCCTCGGGCAAATCCGATATCAACAAACCCATACCCTGGATTATCGTTATTTCCATCTTTACACCGATTGCAGTCGGCCTGATTATATTCGGCTGGTATGCCTGGCAGGGAGAATATGACCGGGAGAATAAAACATTTTGATAGAGCAGGCCTCTTTCAGTGTACATTCTCTTATTATGTTGTTTAAGAATTGCTCCGCCCGAAAAAATCTAATTCATGTCAATTGAAGTAAATGCGCTTACAAAAATATATGGTGCTCAAAAAGCCGTAGATGATATAACCTTTAAAGTGCCTAACGGTGAGATTGTCGGATTTCTTGGCCCCAATGGAGCCGGTAAATCAACAACAATGAAGATCATCACCGGGTATTTGAAACCAGATAAAGGCAAGGCACTGGTTTGTAGCATCGATGTTGAAAGTCACCCGATGGAAGCCAAATCCAAAATCGGGTACCTCCCGGAATCTAATCCACTCTATTACGATATGTATGTGAAGGAATACCTCGATTTTATTGCAGGTGTTCACCAGATTTCCAACAAGAAAAAGAAGATCGATGAAGTGATTGGCATAACCGGTTTAACAAAAGAAAGCGGTAAAAAAGCAGGGCAACTGTCTAAAGGGTATAAACAACGGGTTGGGTTAGCCGCAGCATTGATACATGATCCGGAAGTATTAATACTGGATGAACCTACAAGCGGCCTGGATCCTAACCAAATTGTTGAGGTAAGAGAAGTAATTAAAAGATTAGGGCAGAATAAAACAGTATTGTTCTCCAGCCACATCCTGCAGGAGGTAGAAGCGATCTGCGACCGGGTAATCATCATTAATAAGGGCAGGTTGGTGGCAGACGATAAATTAAGTACCCTCCGGCGGCATCATAAGAACAGTCACATTGTCTTGGTGGAATTTAAAGAAAGCCTGCATAGAAGTCTTTTGGAAAAGATGGAAGGAATTGACCAGGTGGAAGAAATGCGGTCTTCCTGCTTTAAGCTTTCTACGGTTGACCCAGAATTGGTTAGAAGACAGTTATTGCAATTAGCGGTTAGCCAAAACCTTAATGTTGTGTCTTTACAGAGTGAAAGCCATAGCCTGGAAGAAATTTTCAGGGAATTGACATCAGGCGAATCAACAAAAACCAAGAGTTTCTGATGGCTTGCCAGCAGGTAATTTTCTACAACTTCCTCGCAAAATAAATTTAAATTAATCTTATAAAAACCCTAAACATTGTTTCTTTGCAAGAATTAGCAGAATCCGGCTGGGTAAACAGGGGTTGGGATAAAAGGGCTGATGCCTGAGGCCGATTAGGTTACAAAAAAATTAAAATTATTATTATGAGCTACATCGCTGAAATTCATGCAAGGCAAATATTAGATAGCCGGGGTAATCCGACCGTAGAGGTAGATGTTATTACAGATGGAGGAGTTGTTGGGCGTGCGGCGGTACCAAGTGGAGCAAGCACCGGTGTTCATGAAGCAGTGGAGCTTCGCGATAATGACAAGAAAATGTATGGTGGCAAAGGCGTACTAAAAGCCGTTGAAAACATAAATACTTTAATTGCTGAAAAATTGGCTGACTGGGAAGTAGCGGACCAGGCAGGCGTAGATAATGAGATGATAGCGCTCGATGGCACAGCAAATAAAGGCAAACTGGGCGCAAATGCAATGCTGGCAGTAAGCATGGCAGTTGCTAAAGCAGGGGCATTGGAATCTGGCCTGCCATTGTTTCGGTATATAGGAGGCACAAATGCCAAAACGCTTCCTGTTCCAATGATGAACATTCTTAATGGAGGGGCACACGCTGATAACAAAATCGATTTCCAGGAGTTTATGGTGATGCCGATTGGTGCAAGCTCCTTTAGCGAAGGCTTACGTTGGGGGGTAGAAATCTTTCATGCGCTTAAAACAGTACTTAAAAAGAAAGGATATTCAACCAATGTAGGAGATGAAGGGGGTTTTGCTCCGGATATTCAGAGTAACGAAGAAGCGATCGATACAGTAATGACAGCCATTAGTGCAGCCGGCTTCAAGCCCGGAACAGAGGTTTCTATTGCTTTGGATCCTGCTGTAAGTGAGATGTTCGACAGCAAATCGTTGCAGTATCATTTTCATAAATCTGATGGTAAAAAGCTTTCGATTGAAAAAATGGTAGATTTCTGGGCTAATTGGGTAACGAATTATCCGATCATCTCTATCGAGGATGGCATGGCGGAAGATGATTGGGACGGCTGGAAACAATTGACAGTCAAACTGGGAAGTAAGATTCAATTAGTAGGGGATGACCTTTTTGTAACCAATGTAGAACGGCTACAGAAAGGCATCAGCACAGGAGTAGGCAACGGGCTGCTTGTAAAAGTGAACCAGATCGGCACCATTACAGAAACAATCAATGCTGTTACACTCGCCCAGCACAACGGTTACAATACCATCATGAGCCATCGCAGCGGAGAAACGGAAGATACTACCATTGCGGACCTGGCCGTCGCATTGAATTGTGGCCAGATAAAAACCGGTTCTGCAAGCCGTACTGATCGTATCGCCAAATATAATCAGCTGATACGGATTGAAGAATTGCTTGGAAGTAATGCAATGTTTCCAGCAGGTAAGATTAAATTCGGTAAATTGTAACTAGGCGACAGTGGTTTACCCAGCGGCCAAACAAATTTGCCTCCGGGTCCATTGCTCCGAACCGGTATCCGGCAGATAGTTAAATTTTTAATTTAACTTCATAACCGGAACACCCGCTATGAAAATACTTGATAGAATTCCTTACTGGCTCAAAAGCAAATACCTGATTACTTTGTCGGGGTTTGCTTTATGGATGGTTTTCTTTGATGACCGTGACGTGGTTACTACTCATTTCAGGCATACTGGTGAACTGAAAGCGCTACGGCAAAGCAAAAGTTATTATGAAGAACAGATCGTCTTGACCCGCAAAGAGCTTGATCAGTTAAAGCAAAACGCCGCAACCATAGAAAAATATGCCCGTGAGAAATACCTTATGAAACGTGACAATGAAGACCTTTTTATTGTCTCCCCTAAATAAATATTTACCGGTAATACCATTACTTATTTGGCTTACTAACAATTTCATTAACTTTCAGGAATGATTATCCACCAATTAAGTGTAAAACCAGTATCTAAACTCCAATAACCAATTATTTTAAGAAGAAGACAATAACTAGTCAATCATACCCGTTTTTATAACGGACGTTTCGGAAACAGGACATTTCCGGAATATTTTTAATGGACATAAATAATAATTGCCTATGACACTCTATACACCGGAGGATCTTTTGCAATATTTGTACAAAGAATCATCTCCTCAGCAAATTGAAGGGATTGAGAAAGCTTTAAGTGAAGATTGGACACTTCGCGAAAAATTGGAAGTATTGCAATCATCAGCAAAACGCCTCGATACTATCGTAGAATCTCCAAGAACTGAAGTAGTGCTGCAAATATTGAATTATGCACGTCAGACTATGGTTGAACCTGCATAATTATTTGAATAACATCTTCTTTATCTAAATTTGCGTCATCATTTAAAGTGAGGGTTGATGACACGAAAAGAACGATTTCAATTTGTAATTAATTACTTCCAGCAACATTCTCCAGACCCGGAGACGGAATTGATCTATTATGACCCTTTTCAACTTTTGGTTGCAGTAATTCTCTCTGCACAATGCACAGATAAAAGGGTTAACATTACTACGCCGGCAGTATTCGAAAAATACCCCGATGCCCATGCTCTGTCCAAAGCCGCTTATGAGGACTTGTTTTCATTAATTAAAAGTATATCTTACCCTGGTAACAAATCAAGGCACCTGTTAGGAATGGCCAAAATGCTGGTAGAAAAGTATAATGGCTCTGTACCTATGACAGTGGAAGAATTGATTCAACTTCCCGGTGTCGGCAGAAAAACCGCGAACGTCATCACCTCCGTGATAGATAAGCAACCAAATATGGCGGTTGATACGCACGTGTTCAGGGTATCTGCCAGGTTAGGGCTTACGAGCAATGCAAAAACACCACTAGCAACAGAAATGCAATTGCTGAAATACGTTCCTGCAGCACTTATTCATAAAACACATCATTGGATCATTCTTCATGGACGCTACATCTGCGTGGCAAGGAGCCCTAAGTGTGAGCTATGCGGCTTAAAGGCTGCCTGCAGGTACTTCCAACAATTAGTACGTAGAGAAATTGCCAGCAATCATCTTTGAATAACCATCGATGGCCAGCTACCTGAAAGCCATAATCATTCATAAAAACAACAGTGGTATCAATTACAATAGTACAAACAGCTGCACTTTATGCAAACGGGTGATTTAGCCCGTTTTTGACTGGTAGTGCCTCGTAACTTCAGTAGCAAAAGGAGTTTTCATGGCCAGGACTGTTCTAGGATTATTTTGCTTTTTTAGCGCTATTTTCCGCACATCCAGTG
>JBBJOD010000179.1:0-9006 GCA_037721715.1 Chitinophagaceae bacterium
ATGTTCAACCACTGAATTAATACAGCAGGCAGCTCTCCGCAAACTGATTAATAAGAAGAAATACCTATCAGCATCTGTCGGCGAATACACCGTCGACGATATTATGAAGGAACTCGAAAAGCCCGGTCGTGATCCAAGGCAGGTCATACAGGAATTCCGGTTCGATGATAGCATTAAATGTATTGAAGATCTCAAAGCAGGTATGACTATACCCGGACTTGTTACCAACATAACAAAATTTGGTGCGTTTGTAGACATTGGTGTTAAACAGGATGGACTTGTTCATATATCGCAGCTTAGCAATAATTACGTTTCTGACCCAAATGAGGTAGTTAAGTTGCAGCAAACGGTGATGGTAACAATTACAGAGGTTGATGTAACCAGAAAACGGATCGCATTAACTATGAAAGAAAATGATAAAAAAGCCGATGCCCCGCAGATAATCAAAAAAAACCCCCCTATTAAAAACGCCCGGAGCGTACATCTTAAAAAAGAAGAGCCTGTAAATTCTTTCCAGGTAAAATTGGATGAGTTGAAGAAAAGATTTAAGTAGCGGGGAATGGCTTTCAGGTATCGGAGATCAGCTTTTATCCATTAGTAGTAGGCTAGCGGTTATTCAAACACCACGACAGCGTGGTTGGTGACAACACCAACCACAACAAGAAAACAAGGGCTCCAGAGTTGCTTTGGATAATATTGACTAATTTTATATCTGATGTTTTGACTGTGTCTTTTTTTTCTCCAAATACTTATCCAGCAATACCAGCCCCAGTATCGTATTTATCATCATGAAGATCTTGGTATAGCCATTGTTCCATAGCCTGCTCCATTCGATATCCAGTCTATCAGGCATTGGCGAAGAGGATGTACCGCCTGACCAGTCTACCTGGGCCAGGCTAACTATGAATAATCCAATAATCATTGCCAGCAAAAACACCCCGATTCCATAAATGATTTTCTTATTCAGGTAATTTCGGGTAGCGGGAGATACCTGGTGCTTAGATATTTCTTCCATTATATTGCGTGTAAATCGCATGGAAGGCGTTTCCAGTTCCGTAGCATGGATCATCTGGTGTACCTGCAACAGTTCTTCGTACTTCAACTGCCATTCTGGTGCGGTTTGTATCAGCCTGTCGATTTCAATCCGGTCTTCTTTTTGTGAAGATCCGTCAATGAATTCCCACAATCTTTCTTCCATTCGGGGTGTTTCCATAACCAATTTTTTTTGACCTTCTAATTATGATATCGCTTTTTTCTTAATCATCATAAATAGATGATATTTCATGCTTCATGTACTTTTCTATCTTTTCTTTAAGGCGTTGCCTTGCCCGGTGAAGTCGAACCTTAACGCTATTTGGTTCAAGGCCCATAATAAGGCCAATCTCTTCCAGCGATTGTTCTGCTTTATAAAACAATGTTATTATTTGTGCATCGTCTGCCGAAAGCATACCAATCGCTTTGGCAAGGCTGGCCGTCCTTGATTTTTGCTCCACCTGGTTCGCCTTTAAACCACTGTCTTTGCTTTCCAGTTCCAGGAAAATATTGTCATCGTCAATTGATGTAGTAACCATTCTTTTTTTCCTGAGAAAAGTGATACTGGTGGTGTACACGATAGTATACAGCCAGGTACTGAATTTAGCTGCTCCACGAAAATCTGATAATGCACGGTATGCCTTAATAAAGATGTCCTGGGCAACTTCTTCAGCATCTTCACGGTGGTGCGTAAAGCGGAGTGCCAAAGTAAACACGAAGTGCTGGTAACGGGTTACCAGTTCGGCGTACGCTGCTGTTTCACCACCCAGGACCCTGTTGATGATTTCGGTATCAGTTACTCCCTCGTTCATTTATACCGGATATGACTCATGATTAGCCAAGGAGGTTACAATAAAAAATAAATTAAGCCCCATTGCCGTCAAAGTCGAATTACTTTTTTGATGAGGTCACGGACCACGGAAGCCGTTTCTCTGAATTGTCTTCCCGGACATTCCATTTATTCTTTAGTGGCTGTAACCTCGCCATAAAACTGGTAGTCTTACCTAGAACTGTAAAAATAACCTTAACAACAAAATTTCATTTTATGCATGACGCAGTAGAAGTCTTAGTTCCCATCTCCATTTGCCTCGGATTGTTCGCAATGGTTTTTGGCATTGTATATATGTTCAAACGCGAAAATCTCGCCATGATTGAAAAAGGAATGAACCCTAAACAATTTACCAACCGGCCGATGCCGTATACCAATCTTAAATATGGGTTGTTATTGGTGGGTGCCGGAATTGGCCTTTTCGTGGCTTATATCATCGATCAGTATATGGTACAAAATAGAGACAATGAAGCCGTGTATTTCGCGCTTATCGCCATTGGCGGAGGACTTGGCCTGATCATTTCTTACCGAATAGAAAAGAAAGAGTTGCTTGATAAGGAGATGGCTGCTCATTAGCTAGCTTCTTATTTGCGTCAGCGTATTTCTTAGGCTGATTCGGTATACGACAGCGCTACTTATTTATTTCTTCCAAAGCCTTGTTCACAACACGGTCATACTGGTTCAATACTTCATAATAGCCCTCATTGCGCCATGGCTGCCTGGCGAGCAATGCCTTGATTCTCCGCTGGGCTATTTTTTTATCAGTAACAGTGAGATTTGAAAAATTACTGCCTTCTTTTCCGGCAAAAAGTAAAAACTCGTTCCATACCGCATCTTCCTGGTTGAATTTTGCCGCGAAATCGATCGCGGAACGGTAAGAGGTAAATTCATTTTTGTGCCTGATGAAATAACTGTAAACAAAGTTGTTCAACGAACCAGACGAATACAAATCCGTTAGAGCAGGGGAAATGGTACTGGTATCAAAAGCCACGAATATATCAGGCATAATTCCCCCTCCGCTATACACTGATCTTCCATTCTGCGTTTTGTATGCTTTGCCAGTCTGTACTTTATTACTATCAGCATTCACAAACTCGCCATGATTGTACCGGTTCATAATTTCCTGGCGATAGTCTTCTCTTACCTTATACGACTTTTGGATGCTTCTTCCGGAAGGGGTATAATATCTTGCGACGGTGAGGCGAAGGGCAGCACCATCAGACAGGTCATATTGCTCCTGCACCAGCCCCTTTCCGAAACTGCGGCGTCCAATAATTGTGGCGCGATCCCAGTCCTGCAAAGCACCGGCAAGTACTTCGCTGGCACTGGCCGAGCCCTCATCGGTTAGTAATACCAGCTTGCCAGTTTCAAAAAGTCCGGGTCTTTTGCACCTGTATTCTTCCCTCGGCATCTTATCACCCCTTGTATAGACAATTAGTTTATCTCCGTCCAGGAATTCGTCCGCAATATCAACAGCTTCGTTCAAAATTCCGCCTCCATTGCCACGAAGGTCAAGAATCAGCTTTTTTAAACCGCTGGATCGCATCTTCTCCATCTCTTGCATAAATTCTTCATAAGTAGTTTGTGAAAATTTATTAATGCGTATAAATCCCGTTTCTTTGTTCACCATGTAGGCCGCATCAATGGAAGGAATCGGAATAGTACCCCGTTGTATCGTAAACTGCTTTTGTTGCCGGCCCTGTAACATGGTTAAACGTATTTTACTGGAACCAGGCCCCCGAAGTAATTTCTTAATCCTCTCTGGCGTAATATTATTTCCGGCAACCATCGAATCTTCCACTTTAATAAACTGATCACCGACCAAAAGCCCGGCTTTTTCACTAGGCCCCTTCTCTAAAACATTTACGATGTTTACCGTATCATTTAAAATATGAAACTCTACGCCGATTCCCTGGAACCGACCTTGTAGATCTTCATTGATCTCCCCCAGTTCTACTGGCGGAATATAGAGGGAATGAGGATCCAGCCTGCCGAGCATTTCCCCGATGGCTTCGTCTGCAAGAGTATCGGTATTAACGGCATCTACATATTTAAGGCTTATCAGGTCTATGACCTGCTGTAATGGAGAACGCCGGTCTATGTTAAAAAAGCTTTTAGCAGTACGAGTGTTTTCTCTTAGCTTATACCCAATAAGCATTCCCATAATCATTACCAGTGAAAACATCAATGGTAGCCAAACCTGCAATTTCCTTTTCTGCGTATTCATAATATCCTGTTCAAAGATGCAAATTAAACGAATTCCAGCATTAAAGGCTTTTAATCGCAACCTGCCTAAGTAAAGATGGAATGACAATGGATATATATACGCTTTTAGATCCGGTAAGGAAATTCTTAAGCTCTAAACGCCCGTTCCCATATTCAAATATCATTTTGAAACAGTAGCTTTAGTTTCATTTTTTTCATGCCTACCAAATAAAACATATGGTTAAACTGATCGCCGATAGCGGCAGCACGAAATGCGAATGGTGTCTTGTTTATGAAGGGAAGAAGAAGCAGATCATTACGCAGGGAATCAGTCCCTATTTTCTTTCCGGCATCCAGGTACAGGAACTCATCGCCAAGGATGTTTTGCCCCGCGTAAAAAAACACCACATTGGTGAGATTTTCTTTTATGGTACGGGTTGTAAAAGCGCGGCAAACAGGCAAATGATAAAGGCAGCAATTGCAAAAGTATTTCCGGATGCAAATACTTTTATAGACCATGATCTAATGGCAGCTGCAAGAGCAGTGTGTGGAAGGGAAAAAGGAATAGCCTGCATACTTGGAACCGGTAGTAATTCCTGCTACTATAATGGAAAAAAAATTGTAAAGAACAGTCCGGGACTAGGTTATGTGCTCGGCGACGAAGGAAGTGGTGCATACCTGGGAAAAAAGGTTATTCAATATTTCTTATATAATACTTTTGATGAAGAGCTATTGTTTCGTTTCAATGACAAATTCAACACAACAGTCGAAGAAATTCTCGAAAATATCTACAAAAAGCCTTTACCAAATCGCTATTTGGCATCTTACGCTATTTTCCTGGCAGAGAATCGGGGTCATTACATGATCGAGAATATTATCGAAGATGGAATTAATGACTTCTTTTTTCAGCATATTTGCAAATACAGGGAAAGTTGGACCCTGCCAATTCATTTCGTGGGCGGAATTGCTTTTGGATTCAGGGACGTTATTAAAGAGTTGTGTAGGACCTATGAATTTGAACTAGGCAGTGTTTTGAGCAATCCCATGCAGGGTTTGATAAAGTTTCATACCTAACGACATATTGCAGGCAGCGTAGTAAAATTTCACGAAGAAGCTTACATTTTTTCCATGTAAAGTAAAATAAAGTGCTGGAGGATTTTTTATGATTGAATTTATCAGGGTCACAGAAGAGCCGAGCGGGTATCATCACCTGGAGAAAATGAGTGTACTGGAAGTGTTGACGAGCATCAACCAGGAGGACCAAGGTGTGCCCGACGCAGTAGCCGCCGCCCTTCCTCAAATCGAAAAGCTGGTTACGGTTGTAACCGATAAAATGCTTGCCGGGGGACGCATGTTTTATATTGGCGCGGGTACAAGCGGGCGATTGGGAATACTCGATGCCAGTGAAATTCCGCCCACTTACGGCATGCCTTATGGGCTGGTGATCGGACTAATTGCCGGAGGGGAAGTTGCCATACAGAAGGCAGTAGAGAATGCAGAAGATAGCATGGAGCAGGGTTGGCACGACCTGGCGAAGTACTTTGCAAGCGATAAAGATGTAGTCATTGGAATTGCCGCAAGTGGCACAACTCCTTATGTTATAGGTGCTTTGCAGGAGTGCAGGAAAAGAGGTATCGTTACCGGTTCCATATCCTGCAATGCCGGTTCACCATTAAGTCAGGAGGCTGATTATCCCATTGAAGTAGTGGTTGGACCAGAGTTCGTTACCGGAAGCACCAGGATGAAAAGCGGTACGGCGCAGAAACTGGTGCTAAACATGATTTCCACCGCAGTAATGATTCAAATAGGAAGGGTGGAGGATAACAAGATGGTAAATATGCAATTGACGAATGAAAAACTGGTTGACCGCGGAACAAAAATGGTGATGGAAAAATTAGGGATTAGCGATTACATCAAGGCAAAAACCCTCTTGCTTCAATACGGAAGTGTAAAAAAAGCGGTCGAATCCTTACCATGAAATAGTGGAAATTTATTTGAAATACGTAGGAAATGAATTAACTTTCTTTGCGTTCTTTCGTTTAAATCTATTTATATGAAGTTCAAGACTTTGCTCATCCCCATTTTTTCTATTTGCGTTTTTTCCTTACAGGCCCAGAAGAAAACAAACACTGCTTTTGCTGTCGTTAGCAGTGAAAACGGCAAGATGGAATGGATGACTATCAGGGAGATTGATCTATCGAACGGACAAACTATCCGCACTATCTTTGATAAGGCGCAAACGCATTATTCTTTGGTTAATGCAGTTACCAACAAAAATATCCCACCCCTTGAAATAAAAATAAATGGGCGCAAATCGGTAGCTCCCCAATACCCCATAGCTACGATCGTTGCTGCTGCGGCATTTGATAAAAGGCATAACAAGTTGTTCTTTGTTCCCATGATGATAGGTGACCTGCGCTGGGTTGACCTTTATCAAAAGGAAGGCTTGCTAAAAGTGTACAGCTTACCAGACCAGTTGCCTTCTTTCAGCGACTTAAGAAATGAAGCAAATCATATTACCAGAATGGTTATAGGAGCTGATGAACATGGATATGCATTGAGTAATGATGCCAAAAGTTTTTACCGGTTTAGTACAGGCAGGAAGACGGTTGTCACCAAAATGGGTGCATTGAAAGATGACCCTGGCAATCAAAATGAATCGATCCATAACCGTAAAAACTGGGGCGGTGACATGATTGCGGATGCAGCTGGAAATCTTTACGTGATCGGTGCAAACCAGGCGGTGTTTAAGATAGATACGAGAAGAAACATGGCCACGTATCTTGGAGCCATTAAAGGCTTGCCGCAAAATTATACTACCAATGGCGCAGCCGTTGATAACAATGGAAACCTGGTGGTATCCAGTGCCATTTTTATGCTGGGTTACTACAAAATTAATTTAAGTACGCTGTTAGCAGAAAGGCTACAAACCACCGATCCGGTGCCAGGGTGTTCGGATCTTGCCAGCGGAAACTTAGCTTTCGAACGTCGGTTTCAGGAGGCTCCATTGATCGTTAATAAAGGTGTGGATCCGTTTCTTCTGCAAAAAAGAATAAGTTTCTACCCTAACCCGGTAACGCAGGGAAACTTCCGTGTAAAATTCGCTGGAGGTGAACCGGGTCAACATACTATACAGGTGATTGATATATCAGGTAGGGTATTGTCGCAGAAGCGGGTCAACATCAGTATGTCTAGACAGACAGAGGAAATAAGAATGAACACAAAATTTAACAATGGCACTTACGTGATACGGGTATTAAACGGCTCGAACAAAGAAGTAAGGTCGGGCAAACTCGTTTTCGAATAGGCTAAAGGAAATCAATTGGATAAAGGCGGTAGGTGACTACGGCCTTTTTATTTTTTATATATATAAGTTTGACATTCAATGTCCTGTTAAATTAACCGCGAGGTGTAAAGAAATTAATGGCTAATTTCGAAACCCTAAACAGGTAATAGGAAGCGCATGCATCACATTGAACCATTTTACAACTGGCGGCATATTTACGTAAGTGAAGAGGATGAACAATCGCCTTTTTATGGAAGGGTATATTCTGAATTTGAATTTACGCAGACCATCTACAATTACTATATCCATCCGCAATGGGATGAGTTTGGCTCAAAGACCCTTTACCTAAAGGTAATCATGGCAGACTATGAAGAGCAATATGTTATTATAGAATTAATTGGTGAGTGGAATGATGCCATTGAAAACGATATCATGACATTAAAAAGAGATGTAGTAGATATTTTTTTTGCGAATGGAATCAATAAGTTTATCCTGATCGCTGAAAATGTGCTTAATTTCCACAATGGGGATAAAGATTATTACGAAGAGTGGTTTGAAGAAGTCACTGAAAACAACGGCTGGATCGTTTGCCTTAACATGCCTGTACAAACACAGCATGATTTTAAAAAAGCAAAACTTAACTATTTCATTGAAAGAATAGAGCTTGATAACTGGAGAATCTATAAACCTTTTCACCTGTTTAAAATGATCGACGAAATGATTTTAAAAAGGTTGCAATAATTGCACAAATTTGTGCAATAGCCGCAAATACCCATACAAATAATATTTAATTAAAATTGCATTCTATCCAATTAGTTACTATTTTTGGTTTCATGATCAACAAGGCAAAAGAGCATAATCGGTTTTAATTTTATTTATTTTATTATTTTAACTGCAAGGCGGTGGTGCTTTGGTTGACGGCTAACTAATATAAGAAACACATTCAACATAGAGTCCCTCCGATAACATCGGGGGGATTTTTTATGTCGGCAGTAGTGCCTCAAAAATAATTAATGAAAAGAAAAATAAACATTCTGCCACCTGTAAATAAATCAGCGCCTGAGCCATCGGTTGCAAGGGTGTCCATCCAGGGCTACGAAGGCAGTTTTCACCAGATGGCAGCCCGCCAGTTCTTTGGTAAAGAAATTGAAGTCATTTCATGCAGCACCTTCAGGGAAGTAGTGAAGATAGCAGGCAATAAAAAAGAAAGCAATGGCGGGGTAATGGCGATAGAAAATTCCATTGCAGGAAGTATTCTGCCAAATTATAATCTTTTACAAAAAAGTAATTTAAAAATATCCGGTGAAATTTACCTGCAGATAAAGCAAAACCTTTTGGTAAATCCCGGCGTACAACTTGAAGATATCCGCGAGGTACATTCTCACTCAATGGCAATACAACAATGTTTCGGCTTTCTTGACAAGTACAATTGGAAACTTGTTGAAACAGAAGACACGGCATTAAGTGCAAAATTTATCCACCAACACCGCAGCAAGCACACTGCTGCTATCGCGAGCCGCCTGGCTGCAGAGTTATTCCATCTTGAAATAGCCGCACCTAACATTCATACGTTAAAGAATAATTACACACGTTTCCTGATTTTGATACCCGAAGACCAGTTTGAAGAGATCGAGCATGCAGATAAAGCTTCTGT
>JBBJOD010000180.1:0-9003 GCA_037721715.1 Chitinophagaceae bacterium
ATATTATCTACAAGAAAAGCAGGCAACAGGGATTCAATGGTAAGGCGGGAATAAGTACCGGCCTCGGTGCTCTTTGGATAAAGAAGGAGAATTTACCCGGCATACGCCCGCAATATCAAAACACACCAAAAATAAATCCATCCCTTTCACTGAACTATCGGAAAAATAAAGTCAATACTTTTTTACAGGCCGACTGGCTCTATACTGAAACGCTCAACCGGAATGAGTTTACAGAGCGGTACTACGACAATGGAGACATTATTAAACAGCAGGTGAAAAGAAACAGGAATACCAGTTATGCCACGCTGAAAACCGGCTTTGATTACAGTTTGAACGAACGGAGCTCGCTGACTGTTTCAGGACTCTTCAACCGGGAAAAAATTATTGACCGCGGTGACATTCCTTATTTTAATGTTGATTTTTCAAAGCAATACCGCCTGTGGCAGTTTTTAGAAGACGAGGTGAAATATACTGCAACTGCTTCAGCTGCCTACCTGTATAAATTTAAACAACCCGGCCATTCGCTCAATATCAATTACAACTACACCTGGCACCGCGAAGATGAAAAATATTTTTTTACCAATAAGATGCCGACTTTTACCGGCGAAGATGCCTTCAAATTACTGTCAGACGAACATGTAAATGATTTCACCGTTGATTATGTTCGTCCATTGAAACAAGGCCGCATAGAGGGCGGTTTAAAACTTCGTATCAGGAGCATACCGATCAACATGCAATTTTTTCCCGGGCTTAATTCTCCCATTGATTTAAATGCGGGCGGATGGGCGAAATACGGTGAAACCATTCCTGCATTATACGGTAATTATGTATTCGAAAACAAACACGTAGAAATCGAGGCTGGGCTCCGGTTGGAATATGTGAAAGTGGACTACAAAGTAAATCCCAATCACAATACCTACAAAAGTGACGGGTATACGTATACGCAGCCATTTCCCAATATGCGGTTTGCTTATAAAATAAATGGCAATAACAAATTGTCTGTGTTTTACAACCGCCGGGTAGACCGGCCTAACGAAGTTGATATCCGAATATTCCCTAAATATGATGAACCAGAACTATTAAAAGTTGGGAATCCTGCACTGCGTCCTCAGTTTACAAATACATTAGAAGCAGGATATAAAAACAACTGGGGCAAAGGTAATTTATATACCGCGGTTTATCATCGCATAATTAATGGCACCATTACCCGGATAGCCACGCAGGTACCGGGTAATATAATATTATACAACGTTTTTCAGAATGCAGGACGAAGCTACAATACTGGAATTGAAGTGGTGGTTCAACAAGAGGCAGCTGCCTGGCTGGCACTTAATGCCAGTGTAAATATCTACAGGAATAAAATAGATGCTTTTACCGTTGAGAACAAGTACCCGGTTCCTTCGATCTACTCATCAGAAACGGATGAAGCTACTTCCGGAAATGTTAAGGTGAATGCATTTTTTCATTTGAAAAAAAACTATGAATTACAGCTGACAAGTATTTACCTGGCACCTGATATTATTCCCCAGGGTAGCATAGGATCACGTTTTTCCGTAGACCTGGGTTTGAAAAAACAGATCCAGCAGGGGAACGGAGAACTCTTTCTGAATGCCACTGACCTTTTCAATACACTAAACATAAAAAAGGAAATTGAAGGCAATGGCTTTAGTTATGTAACGGTAGATTATTATGAAACCCAGGTTGTTCGACTAGGTTATAGTTATAAGTTTTAAAATTCCATAAATACATGTGGTTGTGTACTACAATTGACACAAGTTGTTCGCCGGTAGTACCTGTAGTTACGAATATATTAAATAACGCCATCTCTCTTCAATTGCCCGGCGAAACACTTGCGCCAGTGGCGGCGGATGGTTAGAACTAATGCCTGTTTCTAGAGCCCTTCGTCTACCAGGTAAAGAATAGATTCATAATTTCTTTTTACCGATTCCGAAAGAGCCATTTCACAGGTTTTTGTAGACGAGTAATAGCCTTCAAATGTTTTGCCCCTTATTTCATCTGCTTCCGGCTTTATTGCTGAAGCAGTTAGTTCCGGGAAGAGAAAACCTCGGTCACCGGCCATGCCACAACATCCGGCATATTCGGGTACTGTTACCTGCTCTGCAAAATTTCTGGCAACCCCGATGAATTTATTTCTTGTTTTCATTTTTTCCAGTGAACATACGGGATGCAAAACGATATCCTTTTTTCTCGATTTGATTGTTGCAAAAGGCAATACCATATCGTATAAAAAATCTACACTATCGAGAATGGTTAAACGATGGAACTTTTCCTTGTTATCATCATCCAGCACCGCGGCAATATGGTGAAGCGTATGTGCACAGGAACTCACGTCAATTACAACAGGCAGGCTGCCTTCCCTACTGCTCTTCCACAACCTTTGTACAATATCGTTGGCGGTAAAACGATAGGCATCCTTGAATCCCTTGGAAGAAAAAATCTGGCTGCAGCAACTTCCCGTAACATTATCAAGAATGTTTACCTGTATGCCCGACTTGCTGCAAATACTCAGGAATGTTTCCATGATGTTCTTTTGCTTACCCGTATATGTACCGAGCATCCTTGAAATGCAGGCAGGAAAATAAACGATTGCCTTTTGGCCGGCATTTACCGTGACAGCTTTCGCGGTATTTAAAGTTGACAGGGAAGGCGGATAATTTATATGGTTCGACCATAATGGCATTGCCGGAACAAGTTTTCTAACCGCGCCCGTTAACTGTGTCATTGCATTTTTTCCAAACACTTTATTAATGCCCATCCCGAACTTCATTGCTGCCCTCGCCGTCCATTCCACTGAGCTGAAATTTTTAGCAATCGTCAATGCGGTCTTGTTGGCCAGCGGCGAATGGTTTTCTTTTCGCAAACGCTTGATCAGGTCGCCGGTGTTTATGTCCACAGGGCATGCAGTAGCGCAGAGTCCGTCGACCGCGCAGGTATCTATCCCATCATACTGGTATTGATCGAGCAGGAGCTGGTAGTTAGACTGGTCACCATCTGCCTGCAACTTTTTTAATGCCCTTCTTATAACAATTCTTCTGCGCGGAGTGGTGGTAATATCGCGGCTCGGACATTTATGTTCACAGTAGCCGCATTCGATACACCTATCTACTTCTTCTTCAACAGATGGCAGTTCTTTCAGATTCTTAAGATGAACCTTCTTGTCATCATTGATGATAACACCAGGGTTCAGCAATCCTTGTGGATCAATGGCCTGCTTTAGCTCTTTCATGATCTCATAGGCATCTCCACCCCATTCTGTTTCTACAAAAGGGGCCATGTTGCGTCCCGTTCCATGTTCCGCTTTTAATGTGCCGTTGTATTTTCCGGTAACCAGCGTAACTACATCCATGATAAAACTTCCGTACCTGCTTATCTCTTCCTGCGTATTAAATGATTGGGTAACTACGAAGTGAATATTTCCATCTTTGGCATGCCCAAAGATAATGGCGTTGTAATAATGATACAAGCGAAACAGTGACTGCAGGTCAAGGATGGCGTCTCCCAATTGCTCTACGGGAAAAGCAACATCTTCCAGTATCACCGTGGTACCACTTGCACGTACGGCGCCAACTGCCGGAAAAAGTCCCTTTCTTACTCTCCATAAAAAAGCCTGGTGTGCAGGGTCATTGCTGAATAAGGGTGCGTTTATTAAATCAAGCTCCGTTGTTGATGACAAAAAGCGGCTGACCCTTTCTTCCAGCTCATCCAATTGGTTCTCCTGGAATTCAACCAGTAAGGCAGCTGCTTCGCCAGGAAGCGACTTAACGATGGCCGGCATGCCATCCATGTCTTCCACAGCACGTAACGAAGCCCTGTCCATCAGTTCAACCATCAGGGCGCCGGCTTTGGTAAGCGGAACAATGGCCTGGCAGGCAGCGTAAATATTGGGGAAATACAGGAGGGCGGTAGATTTAAACGCATAGTCGGGCACAGTATCCATTACCGCTTCCGCAATAAAGGCAAGGGTACCTTCGGCCCCGATCAGGAGGTGTGCAAGTATATCCAACGGGTGCTCATAATCAATAAACGCGTTCAAAGAATAACCAACCGTATTTTTCGTCTGGTATTTTTTCCTGATTTTTCCATACAGGATATCATCCGCTTTTATTCGTTGCCGGAGCTGACTGATTGTTGTAAATAGTTTGTTCGAATTTGTTTCAAAAAGAGAATAATCGGTTTTGTTTTCCGTACTATATGTTTTTCCATCCGGCAAGATGAACCGGATGTACTTTGCTGTATGATAAGAATTAAGAATCACGCCGCAACACATTCCACTTGAATTATTCGACAGGATTCCGCCTATCATGGCGGCATTGATGCTGGAAGGGTCGGGGCCAATTTTCCTCCTGTATTTTTTCAGGTAAGCATTCACCATTGCGCCTGTTATTCCCGGTTGCACCCGAACTGAATTGCCTGCCTCTTCCACTTTTATTCTATTCCAATACTGGCTGAGATCTACCAGTATACCATCTGTGATGGATTGACCGGAAAGACTTGTACCACCGGTGCGAAATACGATTGGAATAGTATGCAGCTGCGAGAATTTAAACAACTCGATGATCTCATTTTCATTTACCGGTTGCACAACAGCTTTAGGAACCAAGTGGTAAAACCCGGCATCAGAAGCAAAAGATACCAAATCGATATACCTTGCCCTGATACGTTCTGCCGGTAATATGCCGGCTAAATCTTTTTCGATACTCATAAATTACTGCTCACAATGATTAATTAAAGATATCGTTGCTAAGATGTTTGAAAGCTTCCATTGCGCCCATGTATTCGCAGGTTCTGGCACCTGCTTTATTTGCATTGATAATAATGTGCTTCCACTCAACCGGGGACATTGCCCTGATAGCGGCAAGATTTTTATCACCTAATTGATAAAGTACCGCGCCTACAAACGCGTCTCCTGCACCGGTGGTATCTACAGGAGTTACCGGAATGCTCGGTATTACTTCAATGGTATTGTTCAATCCCAGTAAAGTTCCCTCTTTGCCAAGTGTAATGGCAAATACTGAACTTGTTTTCTGCAAAAAAGTATAGGCGGCATCCTGAACGGTGACATTACCTGTAATCATCATCGCTTCTTCATCACTCACTTTAAAAAAGTGACAGCTTTTCAAAAAATTCCAGGACTGGTCGATAAAATTTTGCGTGTTGCCTTTGAATAAAAGGTGCCTGTAGTTGGGGTCGAAGCTGATGAAGATTTCATGCTGTAAACATTTTTGCAGCAGGCCCTGGTATGCGGTCTGTAACGGACCAAGTAAAAAAGCAGTCGCAGATCCAAAATGAGCAATGGAGAACGTACCTAATTCGATGCCGTCTATTTCATGCCTGTTCAACTGGCCATCCGCTCCCCTGTTGAAATAGAAATCCCTTTCGCCATTTTCCATCAACGATACAAAGGCCATCGTGGTAAATTGATGCTTATCTTTTAAAAGCCACAAGGTGCCCACACCAAACGATTTCATCACATCAACCAGGTGATCGCCGAAAGGATCGGCACCTACCTTTGCTGCCAGTTCCACTTTTCCCCCCAGGGCGGCAATGGCCGCTGCCACATTCGCTGGTGCACCGCCCGCTTTTTTCAAAAACTGGGTACCTTCTGACAACGACTTCCCGATGTCTGTACAAATCATATCAATCAGCGCTTCACCAATACAGAGTATTTTCATACAACTTTCTCCAATTTTACCAGGGTTAGCTATTACTTCGTCTACAGGAAGGCGTTATATAGCCCGGCTGTCCTTTTCAAGGTAGTCATTTTTTGGGTGCGGATTGTGGCAAAGGTGCCTGCTGGGGTTGCCTTGAAGGAACCCTCGGCACAACCGGCAAACTTTCGTTGCCTGTATTGTTTACAGACTGCACTGCAAAAAAATAATTGTCTTTAGAGTAGGGAAGCCGGATGGTTGTATCCTGGGAGTATGTTTTCTTTTGCCAGACCGGGCTGGTAGTTTCCCTCATCATCACGTAATATCCTTTTACGGTACCCGATGCCGGCTTTTTCCACGAGAGTGTAGTGTAGTTACTAAGCCCACGCACTTCAATGGTAACATCTTGCGGCATAGCGGGGCCCTTTGCCAGGTTCGACAGGTTGGCAAGATTCATGGCGGTATTTTTTCTCAGGTATTCCAGGTCAATGTGTTCAGGCAGATCGCCATAGCTGATGCCATTTTCCGTTCTTACATTCTGATGCTGCCGGTAATAATTTTCGTTCATTTCCGTGATGCGAATTGCCGCAAATCCGTTTTCTACAAAAGGAGTATGATCACCACCCCTGAGAAACCGGTCGTTTCGATAGATCATTACAATCTCTAGGTTATCGACATAACGCTCCCCTACTTCCTTTATGTAACGGGCAAGCTGCCTCGCTTTGCCATCGTTCTCCAGGCCCAGCTGTCGTATTGCTGCGCCACTCTTTTCTAATTCATACAAAGGCAAACCCTCACTAAACACCCTTACCTGTGTGTTATTGATAATATTCGTTTCGCTGGAATTATTGCTGCCCATAATGTCGTTGTTGAGTACGGCTTCAATGTTCCATTCCAGCTTTTTTGCTTTATTTGCCATGTAACTGGCTCCAAGCAGCCCTTGCTCTTCCCCACTCACCGTAACAAAAAGAACGGTTGCCGGAAACTGGCGTTTACTCATCACACGAGCACACTCTATTACAGCGGCCGTACCGCTGCCGTCATCATTAGCACCGGGAGCATCTCCCGTGCGGTCCATCACATTGGTACGCATGTTATCAAGATGGCCGCTTATCAAAAAAATACGGTGATCATTCAGGTCGGTTCCTTTCAAAGTAGCCACCACGTTTCCCAGGTTAATGGCAGCATCCACTCGCCTGCCATCCGGTTGATAAACAGTGCTGTCGATAACAGCAGTCAGCCTGCCGTTTGACTGTTTTGCAAACTGGTTAAATTTGCCCAATACCCAATTTTTCGCAGCACCTATTCCGCGATTCGTTTCCCTTTGTGTACTCAGCGTGTTGCGTGTGCCAAAGCCTACGAGTGTTTTGATGTACAATTGAAGCGAGTCAGGCGATACTTCCTTTATCATCTGCACTATTTCCGGATCCCTTTCAACAATCACAGGCGATTGAGAAAATATACGGGTGGCGCAAAGAAGTAACATTACCGGAAAGTACTTTTTCTTCATAAGTGTTGTTTTGGCTGTCAGCTATCAGCTGCCAGCTATGAACTTTTGTTGACTTTAAATTCGGTGGCTACCACCCACCTTACTGCAATATTCAACTTTTTTAGTTGAATATTTAACAATGAGATCTAAGTGAAATATCTTTTGAACAGATGTCAGCATTCAAAGAAACATATTTTATCTTACGTCAATGATAGCCGATAGCCGATAGCTGATAGCTTTTAAAAACCAAACACCCACTGCAATATTATGTACCAGGCACCTAACAGCACATTTACCCCAGGCGTTTTAAAAGGAAAAGTCGTAGTCATTACAGGTGCATCCAGCGGTGTAGGACATGCAGCAGCTCTTGCATTCGCCCGCAATGGAACGCGGCTGGTACTGGCTGCCCGCAGAGAAGAAGCACTAAAAGACGTAGTGAAACAATGCGAGGAATTGGGCTCGTCTGCCCTTGCAGTACCCACCGATGTAACGAAATCGGCAGAAGTAAAACAGCTTGCTGAAAAAGCCGTTGAATTTGGCGGACGCATAGATGTCTGGGTAAACAACGCAGGGGTACTGGCTGCCGGTAGTTTTTCCGATACGCCTGTAGAGGTACACGACCAGGTGATCCGCACTAACCTGATGGGCTATATTTATGGAGCACATGCAGCACTTCCCTACTTCAAAAAGCAGGGATCAGGGGTGCTCATCAACAACATTTCAGTGGGTGGCTGGTTCCCGACTCCATATATGACCGGTTATTCCGCCAGCAAATTTGCACTCCGTGGATTTGCCGAATCACTGCGGGGAGAATTAACCAGGTGGCCGGGCATCTATGTATGTAATTTGTTTCCTGCTTTCCTCGATACCCCGGGAATACAACATGCAGGCAATTACTCGGGAACCGTATTAAAACCAGCTCCACCTGTTTATGATCCGCAACGTGTTGCAAGGGCAATGGTTGCTGTGGCTAAATTTCCAAGAAAAAGCGTTACCATTGGAAGTGCGGCCAGCTTTCTCAGGATGGCTCACTTTCTGTTGCCAACGCTGAGCGCTGCCATTACCGCAAAAGTTATCGAAACTTATTTCAAAAAAGGCGAGTCTGCAGAAGCAACAAGCGGCAACCTCTTTCACCCGGTTGATTTCGGAACCAGTATTCACGGTGGCTGGAGCAAGCCAATTGAACCGGCTAAAAAAAGAAGGGCGGTGGCGGTAGCTGTAACTGGCCTGCTGGCCGGATGGTTAATTGCCGGACAGCTAAATAAGCGGTCGTAAACATAATCCTGTCATTCGTACATCATGCATACATTTGACCCTATGAAGTTTGCCGTAATCCTATCATTGCTTTCTCTCGGGTCCATTTTTTCAATTGCGCAATCTACTTCATTCATCCGGTTGAACCCGGTTAAACTGTCGGCTACAAACAAATCTCAACTGGCAGAATCACTGCATGAAAAGCATGCGAGATATGATTCAACTGAAATGATGCTCACGCGTAATATCAGCGAATACAATTATCATACAGATGCATTAAGCGGGAACTTTCATGATGTAAGGACCTCATTGCAATACGCTGTACAGCTGATGGACCTGGGGGAGGAAAAGCTGAGGCAAAGGGCTTTTGATGTGATAAAAGCATGTATTGCGTTGCAGGATACGACCGAAAGTTCCCGCACTCGTGGAATCTGGCCTTACTTTAAAGAGGAACCGCTCGTTACAAAGAAGTCGCCTCCTGATTTCAACTGGGCCGACTTCAATGGAGTAAGCCTCCTGGAGATATGGACGGGCCATTACGATGAATTGACAGACAGCCTTAGGGCTGTCATTAGAGAGTCACTTGTATTG
>JBBJOD010000181.1:0-8936 GCA_037721715.1 Chitinophagaceae bacterium
GCCAAACCCTAGAAAAACCTCAACTTTTTTCCGGATAGCTGCAATGTGGGTTAAGATATCATCCGGGTATGGAAGTTATTTCTATTCAAACAGGAATTATATTTTAGCATTCCAGGATATAAACTTAAAATGATGGATCTATTGTCTTTTAAACCAGCCTTTGCCCGATATGCAATCTGAAGTCTTCTTTTTTCTTTGGTGAAATGGCTATCATAGAATCGTCGTTCATGACCGCGTATCCGCCATCAGTTCTAATCATGCGTTTAACTTCCCTGCTATTAATGATATGTGAATTATTTACCCTCATTAGGTATCCAACTTTTTAACGCTTCGGCCAAATGCATACTTAGATTACCAGACCAACTTATAAATACTTTCATTAAACTGAATTGTAATATACAACTAAACAGACAACCATAAAAAACAAAAAACCCTCAACTAATTGAAATTCAATTTATTGAGGGTAGTATAAAGAGGTCGAGAGCGGATTCGAACCGCTGTACGAGCTTTTGCAGAGCTCTGCCTAGCCACTCGGCCACCCGACCTTTTCTGAACAGCAGCGAAAATAGTATTTTTTTTATAAATGGACTGATTTGGATTCTACCGTTGCGTCTGTCGGCGCTTACTTTTCCTTATGCATCAGGCTGGCACAAGGTACTGCCATAAAAACCAAACATTTTAGGCACTATTTCATTCACTTTTTATAACCGAAAGAAGGCGTACGGCGATTCTTCAACGGATGTCGATCTTGTTTAGCGATGGCACTGTAAGAGCTAATTTTGTCTTCACTACTGGCGCAAGTGTTTCGCCGGGCCACTAAACAAGATATTCCATTATCGTGAATATCTGTCAAACGTACTCCGGCGAACAACTTGTGCCGATTACAGTAAATGGTTCCGTTCAGGCACAAGTTGTCCAACTGCTATTCTCGGTGATTAAACATATCCGAGATGAACCGTTGGAACACTTGCGCCAGGTCTAAGATATCCTCAGCGTCCTCCGCGGCTCCTCCCCTGCGCGCTTTGTGGTTAACTTCACAAGCAGGCACAAGGTTGTCCAACTGGCAGTCTAATAATTGAACATACCCGAATGAACCGTTGGAACACTTGCGCCAGGTCTGATATATCCTCAGCGTCCTCCGCGGCTCCTCCCCTGCGCGCTTTGCGGTTAACTTCTCTCTACAAGCAGGCACAAGTTGTCCAACTGGCAGTCTAATAATTGAACATATCCGAGATGAACCGTTGGAACACTTGCGCCAGGTCTAAGAATTTAGATTTCCAATTGATTATCGCTTTCTTCGATGGCGCGACTTATTGAACACCATGACACCATTCTGTTTTCCCTGTCGCAACAATTTTTGTTCTTCCTCTGGCAGGCCAACAATATCCTTGCATTCAACACTGCAACAACCATCATATAATTTCCTGCAGTCTTCACATTGAATAAACAACAGATGGCATGCCTCATTCCGGCAATTCGTATGATTGTCTGCAGGCTGGCCGCACTGGTGGCATTTTGCTATAACGCTTTCACTAATTCTTTCTCCCAACCTGTCATCAAAAACAAAATTCTTCCCTATAAACTTATTGGGCAGGCCGGATTCTTTGATCCTATTTGCGTAATGAACAATTCCACCTTCCAGGTGATAAACATTGGTGAATCCGTTATGAAGCATGTAAGCACTTGCCTTTTCGCACCGAATTCCACCGGTGCAATACATAATGATGTTCTTGTTTTTATTATCAGCAAGCATTTCTACAGCCATTGGCAACTGTTCCCGGAATGTGTCACTTGGCACCTCTATAGCCTTATCAAAATGCCCGATCTCATATTCGTAATGATTGCGCATGTCTACGATGATAGTTTCAGGATCGTCACTGAGTGCATTGAATGTTTCCGCATCTACATACTTTCCTTTGTTCTGCATGTCAAAATGCAGATCTTCGATTCCATCTGCCACTATCTTTTCTCTTATCTTTATTTTCAAAACCCAGAAAGACTTGCCATCATTATCCACCGCCACATTAAGCCTTACATCTTTACAAAATTCGAAGGCATATAGTGCTTCCCGGAAATTTTCCCATTTTTCAGCAGGCACACTGATTTGTGCATTTATTCCTTCTTTGGCCACATAGATCCGGCCAAACACTTGCAGGGACGATAAGGAGCTGTAAAGTGCGTCGCGGAATTCCTGCACATTTTCGATGGAAACATACCTGTAAAAAGAAAGCGTGATGCGTGGTATCGTTTCCAGGTACAGAAGTTCCTTAAGTTCTTTCTGCGAAATACGGTTGTGTAATACTGTCATAAAATTGAAATCTTCCGGACGTTTACAAAACGAACAAAGTTTCCCGGTGCAAAGATAACAATTGATCCCATTTACGTTTACCTGCTGAACAATGCTCCCTGCAATCCTAATGTGATACCGCTATATGGTGGGCGGGTTGCAGAAAAAGACTGGATAAAGTCGATTCTTACTACTTTAAAAATGTTTTCAAGTCCGGCAAATAACTCAAGGTAATTGTTACCCGGGTTAACGAAAAAAGCATTGGTGCCAGCCACGAGGTGCCAGTTGAGCCTTTTCAGGACAGGAATTTTATTTGTAATCAGCCCATTAAAGTGATGTTCAGCATTGATAGTGGTATAGAAACTTGTAGTGGTGCTGTTCTGATAGAAGGGGGCTAACTGGAAACTGTTGAGGTAGGTGCTTGCGAATATTGACTGGTTGCCATTGAAATGTTGGTAGTCCGGAACTTCCACCCGATCGCTGTTCAGGAACCCGCCTACGGACAACCTGTAATTGAGTGAGCCGGATAGCCGAAGGTTTAAGTCGTCGCTGACTACAAAACGCCATTTGTCATAGTTAACGTCACTGCCAAGCACGTTCTGCAGGCCTTTCAGATAATCAAGGCTAAACGTTGGGTATTTTGATCCTATGTTGAACTTCCTGTCAGGAAATTCAATGTACCTGGCACCAGGCTGCCAGGTTAGCCCGGCTGATGCGATAAGTGCCTGGTGGCGTTTCATATTTCCAGCAAGCAATTCAACCGGGTAATTAGGTGTGAAAGTTCTTTTTTTGATATCCCTGAAGGTATAATAAGT
Source organism: Chitinophagaceae bacterium (assembly GCA_037721715.1). GTDB lineage: Bacteria > Bacteroidota > Bacteroidia > Chitinophagales > Chitinophagaceae > JADCRZ01. The sequence continues at coordinate 3,103 of JBBJOD010000181.1, forward strand.
CGTATTATTCAGCGGCATCCTGTCCTGGAATTCAAGCCCTGTTCGAAATGTAAATCCTTCACGGATACCTTTAGCATATGTTAGTTTTCCATACCACGCTTCGTAAGTCTTCATATAGTTTTTCTCAAAAATTAACGTGTTGATGGTGTTATTTCTTTCGCTGAAAGTGCTCCCGTTGTTAAACTGGAAAACATCCTTTCCCCCACTAAGTCCGAAGGAAGAAACATTTCTTTTACCGAAAGAATAACCGGTAGTAACACCTGCGTTGATGTGTTTATTGCTAAAGCCGTATCGCAGGTTTGGTGTAAAGAAAATGTTTGTCCTGCTCATCCGTGCACTGTCCAGTCTTTTCCTGAATGTTCCCTGGAGGTTCACAACCAATCCTTCCGCGGTGTTGTAGTTGATGGCATTTAAAAGAGATCCGATGGAATAGCTTACCCGTCTTTTTTCCCTGCTAAAACTCTGCCCGGCAAAAAAGATGCCTATCGGTGAGATCCTATTCCTTTTTCTATCAAGCGAATCAAGGTAGGCCGGGCTTTTACGTATCTGTTCCAGGCTATCTTTTTTAGTATAATCTGTAATTTCATCGACCTGCAAAGGAACGGGGCGTACAGAATCCCAATATAGATTAGACCGCTTGTTTGAACTGTCGAGGTATTTAAGTAAGGTATTATTAAAGAATTTCTTTTCAAATTGGGGGTTCAGGTTGAAGTCCGCATATACGTTTACAAAACTACCAAAACCATCGAACCCGAAAAACTTCACTGCCGGGTACAATACCTGGCTTTTTATTACCCACACTTCATTGTTCAAAGGCACATGTAATTGCTCTATGCGCAAGGTATCTATCACCTCCATCTGCGATTCTTTCGTCAGCTGCAACTGGAGGCTGTGAATCCGCCAGTCGTTTTCCGTGATATTGATAAATCCGGAAAATACCGGCTCATATTTTTTGCGCGGTATCACCTGTATCTTGTTGACCTCTTTTCCATCTTCAATGAATATCCCAATAAACTTGTATTTATAATATTCAAGGGCGTTGTTGGCGATAGGGGAAATGAAACCACGAGCGTTCAAATTTCTACCGATCTGGATATTGTTTTCGTAGAAAGATAAGATCTGTGGCTGGCTAAGTCCAAACGCGTCACTTTGCCCGCTTACCTTGGTAGACGTCACTTCTATCCTTACCTTATCTGGTTTTTCTACTGAATAAGTGGCGATGCTTTCTGCGAGGTAAAGCATTTTCAACTTGCTGGTATCGCCATCTTCAAAATCCACTTTTTGGCCAAAAAACTTCTTGGGATAACCCCTGAGTTTTAATTGTCCTTTAATGTATACTTGGCATTGAAACCTCTCCAGCTGGTTTTGATAATAGGTTCTTTTTTTTATAGCATTCCGAATGATCTCATATGCAGGGTCTTCACCACCGGGTGTAACAATTACTTCCTTCATGCTGGTTTGTTGTAAAGACAATTGAAAATCAACCACCTGGTTCCACGCCTCTACGGTAATTGATTTTTCCAGCCTGCTGTAGCCTACGTATTGGCAGACAAGGATGTATTTCCCAGGTTCAAGTTCGAGGTTGAAAAGGCCTTCGCTGTTAGCTGTGGTACCTAGAGAAGTGCCCTTTACCATCACGGAGGCATAAGATAAAACATTGCCTTTTTCGTCCGTTACATTACCGGTGATTTTACCCGCTTTGGCATAGTTAAAAAAAACAACAATACCGATGGTAAGAAGCAAAACTGTTTTCATATAAGATAAATGAATGCAATAGCGAAAATAAGCTTTAGAAAGATTATGAAATGGTAAAAACTTACCTGCCTGGTTTGCATGGGCATAACTCAAAGCCACGTAAATAATTTGTAAAATATTGCAGGGGCTTTGGCTGGAATGAAAGGAAGACAATATCTTCTTTATGGTATTACAGCCGGTGGAGGCACTACCACCGTTCTTCTTAACAGGCTTCCGGTTAATGCTCCAAAGCCCGCAACTACACCACCGATTATACCAGTTAATAGTATTAAACCAAACGGAGAATCTGTATGTAAGACAACCAATGCCATTTTATGGGCAAGAATGTTTTCGTTATTATTACTTATAAAGATTGACAGGGCTATCCATAAAGTAAACACCGCAACGAAGCCCCCGATAAATGCAACCCATGGCTTCAAATATATTGATATACTCACAATAAATGCCACAACAGCAATCGTCCACCAGGGCAGGTAAAAACAAGCAGCCAGACTCAACAACGCAATGAGGATACTTGAGACAATTAATTTCATCATCAACTTTTAATTTAAGTGCGCAACCAATCTGAAACCTGCAAATCATCTGGCAGGTACATAGTCAGTATCAATCCTTACTCGTTTCACTTTTCAAAAATTTCATGGTCCACTTTACCTGGCTATCATCTTGATTTTTTTTCATTACAACCAATGGATAATATTCTCCCTTCGCCCAGGTATCAATAAAATTATCATAATACTTGCTGCCTGGATTCCCATGCTGCCCTCCTGGATACACCCCGTATGCTTCTGTTTCAGGCGTAAGATGGACTACCATCCTCCAACTAGGACCGTGGGTGGTCTTGGTTGCATTAATGGCATTCCTGCCGCCACCCATATTAAGATGAAGGCGACTGAATTGCATTAACCTGGTGAGGTGGGTCACCCGGGTGTCTTTGAAAGCCGCCCAGTGAAGTCGGTTTTCATCCTCTGCCTTTTTAAGCACAGGCAGGGCTTGTCGAAATGCCGCTATAATATTATCATGCAACGTCTCTTTTTGTGGGGTAGTAACATCGTCAAGAAATTGGTAAGCTGAATCTCTAAGCAAGCCCTCAAGCAAAGTATTTTCTGCCGGCATCAAATAATTTTTTAGGGGAGCAAGCTCATCACGCCATATCACATTTTCGAGGCTGTCGAACAATACCGCAAAAACGGTGGCACCCTTTTCAGCTCCATCGTACCGGAGGTTCCAGGTCTTCAACATCTCCCAATACTTTTTTGCATCTGCAGGGAGATCATCCCCACTGACCGCCTTTAACAAAAGTGGACGAGCAAATTCTGCAAAGACATTGTAATTGTCCGTTTGCAGCTTCATCATATCCTGCGGTGTAATGTTCTCCATCTGCGAAAGCCTGCGATTGATGATTAAGCCACGGTAAGGTGGGTAGGCATTGCCTAAGTAATAAGGATAGCTGGTATCTGCCGGAAATTGGTTCGCACTGCTTACAAAGCCCCGTTCGGGGTTATACTGCCTGGGGTTTTCAGCCTGTGGAATCATGCCCTGCCACAGATAGCTGCTGTCTGTACCCGGCATTACGAAATCACCCTGCCTGGCCCACTTAGCTGGAAATTCGCCCTGGGCCCTTATGGCGATATCGCCATTTTTAGCCGCAAAAACAATGTTCTGTCCCGGCGTATGAAAATTTCTGGCAGCTCTTACATATTCAATATAGTTTTTGCATCGATCCAACTCGTAAATAGCTTTAAGTTCGTTACTGGGGTCATGCGCTTTCCACCTAACGGCATAACTCTTTCTATCATTACTCTTACCCGCAAACTTTTCATCGAATATTACCGGACCGAATACTGTATAGGCCACGGTATCTATGAAATCCCGTTTACCTTTAATTTTGTATCGTTCTATTCTGAAAATAGTGTTTTCATATTTTCCGTTTAGCAGGTATTGCTGCCGGGTGGCGTCCTTAAAAACTATTTCGTAGTAATCCCTGACATCCCGCCCGGCATTAGTAAAGCCGAATGCACAGCTATCGTTGAATCCAATTACAACGCCTGGCCCACATGGAAACGATGCGCCATATACATTAAAGTTCGGCGTATGTAATTGCATCTCAAACCAAAGGGAAGGCAGGTTTAAACCCAGGTGCGGATCGTTGCAAAGTATTGGAGAACGGCTCTTTGTTTTTGAACCACTCACTGCCCAGTTGTTACTGCCATTCTCCTTATCGGGCTTTTGGGGCTCAATGGGTAACACCGAACTGGCAGACCTGAATTTCATATACAATGAATCCCTGCTCGCTGGTGCTTTCGGCAGGATGCCTGGTTTATCAAACAAAGTTCCGAGTGGAACAATGGGATCTGCAGAATCTGGTGCAAGTGGGTACATCTTGTCAAATACTGCTTTTGTGAAAGCGTTCCTCGCGGAAGTATATTCAAAATCTGTTTCATATCCCGCAAGGTCAAAAGACATGTACTTTAGAAACAAGGCTGTTTTCAAGTTCGTCCATGGCTCAGGGCTATATCCCAATATTTTGTACTCAAGGGGCAATGTACTTTGTGTGAGGGTTTGTATGTAGGCATTAATTCCATGCGTATACGCGTCACTCATCAACCTGGTACCAGGATCCTGTTCCATCAATTTCAATGATCCTTCGGCAGCGTACGTCATACCGAGCCTTCGAAAATAACGATCTGCTTTGTTAAGAATATCCGTAGTTCCTAATTTTTCTCCAAGCACTTCCGTTAACCTGCCGCCCGCAGCATGCGTTTGAAATTCCATCTGCCATAAGCGGAATTTGGCGTGCAAAAACCCTTGCACAAAAAATACATCTGCATCATTTTCTGCAAAAACATGGGGAACAAGTCGCTCATCAATGAATACTTCGGCATTGCCAGTTAAGCCGGGGAAATGCAGCGTTTCGTTAAAGGTTGCATCCGTCGGTTCGGCATTCTGCCAAACACCATGCTGTGGGCTTAACAACCGGCCAAGCGGTGCAGGGAGTATCCATCTTGTATCAAGGGCTATAATTAAAACAATCGTGATGAGCAATGAAATTAAGAGTGACAGTAATCGCATACTAGGTATAAAGTAAGATTTAAAAGTAAAGTATTTATCAGAAACATGCCACCGTCTTTTCAACAATATAATACCGCGATCTAACTGCCCATATTATAGCAGCCGGCAACGCCCTTAATTATAGATGTTAGGAACATGAAACGAAGATGTTATCTATTTAAATGTTTCTAACGACAAATGATCATACACGAAAGCAATGCCGGGAAAAAACTTTTTACGGCAACAAACAGGCTAAACAATGCCGTGTTTTCGAAGTCAAACATGGGTAATATGAATTATGAAACCGGTGATTTCACATATCGAAAAAAGAAAGAAATTACTCCTGGGTCTGCTGTTCCTTGTTCTGCTCTTTTTAAGTATGATTAAATAGCCAGTTAACCGCCAAGACCGGTAAAGGGCGAATCATTTGCGAAGACATTGAGCAAGACGCGTCACATCTCCTGTGGTGTTAAAAGAATGTAATACGATACGTAAGCGTTCGGCTCCTTTGGGAACAGAGGGATACAGGATGGGCCTTATGTCGAACCCGTTTTCTTGCAGCCGGCTGGCTTCTTTCTTCGCGTTGTCGTTTCCTGGTATGACGATGGATTGTATCGGAGTTTCACTCGGTAACAACTGGTACTTAGTTTCCAGGACTTTAAATTGGTTTATCAACAAAGACAGGTATTTTCTTTCCTCCTGTAGTTCCGGAAAAATACGGTAGGACGCCCTTATAGCTGCCAGGCTTATTTCGGGCAAGGCAGTTGTAAAAATAAAGGACCTCGAAAAGTTGACCAGGTAGTTACGGAGATTTTCACTTCCCAGAACTACGGCACCATGAACCCCGCAGGCTTTCCCGAAAGTATGTACCCTCGCGAGACATCTGTTCTGCAACCCCAGTGTCTGAACAAGTCCGGCTCCATCAATTCCCACTACGCCGGTGGCATGGGCCTCATCTACTATCAGGTGAGCGTGGTATTTTTCACAAAGGGCTGAGATCTGGCGCAGCGGTGCTTTGTCACCATCCATTG
>JBBJOD010000182.1:0-8935 GCA_037721715.1 Chitinophagaceae bacterium
ATCATTCCTGCCGGTTAACAGTACCACAACGGGAAAAAGAACTTTTATCGCCGAACAATCGGGCGACATTAAACTTGAAATTAATACCGAACTGAGGCAGAAACTTTTTAGCATTGTGCAGGGTGCGGTCTTTGTGGATGCCGGTAATATTTGGTTATACAACAAAGACCCGAATAAACCAGGCGCCGAATTTTCAAAAGACTTTCTTAAACAACTTGCCGTAGGAGCAGGGGCAGGGTTGCGCTTCGATGCAAGCATCCTGGTTTTAAGGCTTGATGCCGCATTTCCACTTAGGACGCCCTACCTGACTGATGGAAAATATTGGGTGATTGATAAAATACAACCATTTGGTGGAGATTGGCGAAAGAAAAACCTGATTTTTAACCTGGCAATAGGCTATCCATTCTAAATTTTATTTAGCCATTAGGCAAGGTTGTCTGTCTGAAGCCTGTAGGGGCGAAAACCTGGGCGCTGATTAAAAATAAGCTGGTTGAATTTGTCTTTGACAGTATTCAATCCATGCGAAGCTGTAGATTTCCTGCTTTCGTAATAATTAATATGTTTGATTCTAAGTTTGATCAGAACACGTTCGTGCATTGCCTGGTACTTAACTTCCTCCGGCAAATCCATTAAATTGTTGATATCCTCCGGATCGTTAATGATGTATGCTTTGCCTTCAATGATCAGGTAATAATCTTTCCCTTTTCTATAGAAATCCATCTCGCTGACAAAAGATTTTTCAAATTCATTTACATATTGCTTCGGCCTTGGTATTAAAAACCATAATTGGCCGGTATCATCTACTTTCAATACAGAGATAATACACGTGGGAACTTTCAACACTGCCTCACTTTTGCTTATGAAAAGAGCCGTATCTAAGTCATATATCTTTTCTTTCAAGAAAAGAAAATCATTCCCGCAAAACATAATGTTGTTTGAAAATTGAAGCCAAAACTGGTACCGGTTATACTTATGCAGGTAACAAAAATTTTGCGCCTTCCATTAGTACGAGATCATAATATACTCTTTTTTTTTCGATATTAAAAGTCTTGTTTAACATATGAAACAGCTAGCTTACAAAACCTTGAATATTATACAACTTGTCATACGCATACATCATTGAGGAAAAAATTTCCCAAAATTTTCTACAGAAATCAATTGTTTATTTTCTAAAGGATGTGATTCTTTTCAGTGGATGATTAAAAGATATGATTCAGAAGTTTTAAAATTGTACATCCGATAAATAGCAACTCGTTAAAAGGATATGTATCTTTTTTGTATATATATACCTGCAGATGTCAATTAGTAGGCAGTGGCATGTTTTTTACATATAATAGACTATAAAACAATCAAAATAATTGTTATGGAAAAAAACACAAAATCTAAAGGCAGTACAACTAGTAAGGCTGCTTCTGCAAAGCCTACCGCTATTAAACAGTCTTCCGTTACTACTAATGGTTCAAGCGAGGACAGTTCAATGTTAGAGAAATTCGTTTTAGATTCAGTGAAAGATATATACTGGGCTGAAAAACATCTTTTAAAAGCCCTGCCTAAGTTAAATAAGGCAGCTACCTCTCCACAACTTAAGCAGGTCTTTACAAATCATCTAGCTGTCACCCAGGAACAGATTGCAAGGCTTGAACAGGTATTCGAGATGATGGGGAAAAAAGCCCAGGCAAAAAAATGTGATGCAATGGAGGGTTTGACAAAAGAAGCAGAGGGGGTTATTGAAGAAACTGAGGCAGGAACGAAAACCCGCGATGTGGCATTAATTATGGCTGCTCAAAAAGTAGAGCACTACGAAATAGCCACATATGGCAGCCTTGTTCAAATTACAAAGACGTTAGGTAAAAACGAGATTTCTGACATATTTGCAAAAACATTAGCGGAAGAAAAAGAAGCGGATGAACTTTTGACAGGTGTGGCTGAAAATAATATAAACTTCGAAGCAATTTCCGAAGTTGACAAAGATGCAGAAGAAGAGGATTAAGATAAGTTCTACTAATATTTAAGTATAAGGTTCAGAATTTTAAAGTCAGACCCCAAAGTCTGACTTTTTATTATAAGCACATGCAAATATATAATATTGTTTTTTTATTTCTTTCGACACGAATTATAGGTTTTATTGCCGGCGTTCTGACAGCCACTTCAATGTTACCGCAACTAATCAAAATTTTAAAGGAAAAAAAAGCGGATGATATTTCCATTCCGATGTTATTGATTTTACTATCAGGACTTATTATGTGGATCTGCTATGGTTTCCTGAAAGACGATTGGCCAATTATCGTAACCAATATATTTTCCCTCTTGTTGAATATAGGAGTGATTTTTTTCAAATTTAAGTACCGGCGTAACCAATAATTTTCCGTCAGGTGATTAATCAACTCAGCATTTAATTTTTATAATTAAGTGTTTATTGTTTCGATGCTTTTTATCAGGTTCCCGCGTTTGTATGGATGGGGGATATATTTCTACAAAATATCTGTTTTACTTTCAAGATGTGAAAGCGCTACACCTCAAAATACAGGCTGAATTTCGGCATAATTTTTTCAGCATGTATCTGCTAACTTAAATTTTTAATTTAAACTTGTTTTTATGCCAAACAATGACAATCTTACTGAAGTATTAAATGATCTGATAAGGATTAATAATGATCGCATAGAAGGATATAAAAGAGCGGTCAAGGAAGCGGCTGATGTTGATGTTGATCTAAAAGCGATTTTTAGCAGGATGGCGGATGAAAGTCGTCAATATCTGTCTGAACTTACCAGGGAAGTTGTTAAATTGGGAGGAGAACCTGCAGAAGGAACAACAGCAAGTGGGAAAATATACAGGGCATGGATGGATGTGAAAGCAACTTTCACGGGCAGTGATCGGGCAGCCGTACTGACATCCTGCGAATTTGGAGAAGACGCAGCACAAAAGGCTTACCACGATGCACTAACTACAGACGAAGCACTAACTACTGAAGTACGTCAATTAATAGCCAATCAGCAAGCTTCGTTAAAGGTTTCTCATGATACTATTAAGAAGTATCGGGATATGCATAAGATCGCTGATTCTGACAATCTAACCAGTTCTGGAAATCTGGCCAATACAGATAATACGGGCCGCTCAACAGGGTCGGATAAATTTTCTGACTCTGCTAGTTCAAGTAATTCAAGAACAGGCGATACCGGCACGTTTGGTAAGACAAGCAATAGCGGTACTGGAAAATTTGATGATTTAGATGATGATATAAGAAATTCAGGAAATTTAGGTGGTTCTGGGAATTTAAGGAATTTATAGTTAAATTTGAAGATATGAAAGCACAAATATCCAATTTATGTAAAAACCTGGCCTGTGCACTTTTGATCTTTTGGTCATTTTCGATCATTTCTTGCGGCAATGATGCAGGAGATTCACCATCTGGAACTGATACCACTCATTTAAGTAAAAGTGATACTTCCTATAATGGACTGGAAGGTACGCGCGACCAGTCAGCCAGCCTGTCTACAGATGTAGTCGGCGATACCAGTAGTGGTCAGTCTTCTGGTAAGCAGACTACTAAGGATAGCACTCGAAGGTTCAAAAAGTAAGCAGTAGCGAATTTAGGATAAAGCTCTTTAGAGGGTTGAAGTCGCCTTAGTATAAGCTTTCGCAGGTATTTAGTTTTTACCAGCATCAAAAATTATCTTATGAATATACCGTTATATTATACGCTCAAGCAATGTGATCAGGTGACAGTTGAAAATATTACCATGCCTTATATTACAAGTTTGAACAGTTGTTTAAACAGGGTCAAAGGAGATGGGTATACTGACAGCTTCAGACAGTCTGGTAAAGGAATTCAATCAAAAAAAACAAACAGGATATACCTTCCTAGCGAAATTACAGTTGTCAATTTTTTTCGTTTCGAAGGTAATACTAACCCGGATGATAATGTTGTAATGTATATGATCGAAACTACCGACGGTAACAAGGGAACACTTGTTAATACATATGTAAGCAGTAATGAACCGTTATCCGGGAAATCATTTCTATATGAGAAAGGTATTTTTCAGTAATATTCTAACATCGGTAGAAAAAGAGAGGCAATGCCTCTCTTTTTTTGCATATGCTTGTAGAGATTACTGGTAGTACAGTATTGATTTGTTGCAACAAGGCGTGAATCAGGAAGCTTTCTTTTTCTTTGTTTCCAGGCTGGCTTTTAATTGGGCCATTAAGTCTTTGGAGGTAGAATGAACCACTTGTAATTTCGGTACATCTAATTTTTTACCACTGGCTTTTGCATTAATCAGCTTCATCAATTCTTCGGTATAGGTGTCTTTATACTTTGATATATCAAAGGGGCCTGTAAGTTGTTCTATTAATGCAATGGCCATCTTCAATTCCGGGGCTTTGCTCTCTGCTTCAGGGATTTTCAGGTCATCTGCTTTTCTTATTTCTTCGCCAAAGCGAATTTTTTGTAGAATAAGAACATTTGAAACTGTTTTTATAAGGCAAAGGCTTTGCTTACTTCTTAAAACAAAATTACCTAAACCAGCTTTCCCTGTTTTTTTTAAAGCATCTCTCAATAATCCATATGCTTTGGTTCCAGACTTTTCCGGTTCCAAATAATAGGGAGTTTCGTAATACATACTGTCAATCTCCTTTTCATTGACGAATTCGGCAATCTCTACCATTTTAGTTTTCTCCGGACTTGCTTTCTGGAAGTCTTCACTGGTCAAGACAACGTATTCGCCTTCCAGCTTAAACGCTCTCACAATGTTCTCATAAGGAATGACTTTGCCGGTGTTAGCATTCACACGTTGAAACTTGATATTAGCGTGATCTTTACTATCCAGCATATCCAGGTTAATTTCGCTTCCCTGAACGGCGCTATACATTTTGATTGGAATATTAACAAGTCCAAAGCCAATAGATCCGGTCCATATTGCTCTCATAGAGATATATTTAATGTATACAAATAAACTATTATGCCAAAATAAAGAATTTTGAGCAGCCGGTCGTACAATTTGTGGAAAATCTTCCGCGTAAAACATAAACAAATGCGCTGCTTCGGCTTATTTATAAAAGGTATGGTATTTGTGCCGCCATAGAAAACTTATCGATCATGAGACCACAAATGAATTTAAAGAAAAGTGCTGTTGTGTTTGCTTTACTGGTATTTGGCTGCATGGCAGCTGTATCTGCACAGGAGCAGCAAACCTCAATGGAAAATTCTCTTCGCCCCAAGTTTGGTGTGAAGGGAGGTGTTAATTTAAGTAATCTGTATGTTGAGGACGCTGATGACGAAAATCTGAAACTGGGATTAAACCTGGGCTTTTACGCAAAAATACCTATAGCGAAAGGATTTTCTATTCAGCCGGAATTGATATACAGTAGCAAAGGTTCAAAATTAACCTACAACAATATCATATTGGGCCGGGGAGAGTATCGCTTCAACCTGAATTATGTGGAGGTTCCCGTATTGGCCGTTATTAACCTGGCCAGTAATATCAACTTACAGGCTGGTCCTTATGTTTCTTACCTGGCTTCTGCCAATGTAAAGGACATGAATGAAGATGGGACCATTGAAAATGCGAAAGACCTCAATGCGGATAACTTCAATCGTTTCGATTATGGTCTTGCAGGAGGTATCGGCATTGATGTACAAAATTTTACCATTGGGGCCCGTTACAATTACGGCCTTAAGGAAATTGGTGATTCCGGCTTATCCGGAAGGCTCACCAGAGATTCAAAAAACAGTGTGCTATCAATTTTTATCGGTCTCGGATTTTAATCCAATGTTCATCATGCACTGGTTTTAATGGTGCTCACCTCAATGAATGGCTGCAGATTCTTGTAATCTGCAGCCATTCAGTTTTTAAACATCAATGTTGAAGAAGACGGATAACCGAAGTAATCAATTAGAGGCAAAAGTGATAATAAAAGAAGTGCCAATATTTAGTGTAGAATTTACTTCAATGTTTGCTTTGTGAGACTGAAGAATATTCAAAGTAGCTGCCAGACCAAGTCCAAGACCGTTTCGTTTACTGGTAAAGTAGGGTTCAAACAACCTGGATAAATTTTCCTCCGTAATTCCACAACCTTTATCATTTATTTTTACGATGTGATTAAGAGGCTGTGTCTCTATAATAATATCTAACTGTTCTTCCTTACCCTGCATTGCTTCAACAGCATTAATAATAATATTAAGAAAGGCGATTTTAAGTTTCTCTTTATCGCCTGAAATAAATGCCGGATTCTCAGAGTACCTGACTTGTAGTTTTACTTTTTGCAAGATGATCCGATCAAGCGCTGCTGCAATACTTTCATCCATAATCTCCTGCAATGTCCTTCGTTCCATAAACATTTCTGCCGGCCTGGAAGAATCTAACAATTCGGTGATCAAACCTCCGATTCTTTTACTGTTGCGCTGTATAATATCCAGGTAAATTTTATTTTGTGTTTCTTCCTGTGTTTCATGTTGCAGCTGATCAACCGACAGGTTGATGTTGTTCAGCGGGTTCCTAACCTCATGAGCAAGCGTCCTTACCAGCCGTCCGGCTGCAGCAAGCTTTTCTACCTGTAAAGTTATTTTTTCGGCTTTTTTAATATGAGTAATGTCGTGAATGATTCCATGGTAAAAGGCATAACCATTCAGGTTAGCAGTTTCACCTGAGATTGACAGTATGCAATATTTTTTTTCCTTTTCTTTTGTAACCAATTCTATTTCCATGTCATCAACTTCACCTTGCACTTTTATTTGCTCGCTTAATAAGTGAATGTCTTCCTCGTGTTCCATCAGGTCGAAGAGGCTCAACTCTTTCATGTCTGGCAGAGTGTATTCAAAAAGGTCGAGTGTTGCTGCGTTTACATCTATAAACTGAAGAGTTTCGTTGGCCAGAAAAACAGCGTCCTTAGATCTTTCAAATATACTACGATACTTTCTTTCGTTTGCTTTAAGGGCTTTAAGCGTAGCAGCCCTCTCCATGGCGTAACGAATGCATCTTTCCAATTTCTCGGTACACAACTCAGTCTTAATCAGGTAGTCTGCAGCCCCTGCCTGCATGGCTTCCCGGTCAACAGCCGGATTGCCTTTGCCGGTTAATAATACAATTGGTTCCTGGATATCGTTCTCACGCGCATCTTTAATCAGATCGAGACCTGTTTTTGCCCCTAGCCGGTAATCTACAAAGTAGAGATCATATTTGCTCTCTTTCATATGCTTAATTGCATCCGGGTAGGAATAACACCAGTCAATATGAAAGCTGGCTGTATCTATTTCATTTATGTAATCGCCTGTAATAATAAAGTCGTCTTTGTCATCATCGATAATAAGTATTCGGGTAGTATTTTCTAAACTCATACTATCTTAAGATTGATTTTCCGGTAAGATAATGGTAAACACAGATCCATATCCTGGTTTACCACTGGCGAAAATAAGGCCATTGTGGTTATCGACGATTTTTTTGCAGATTGCCAGTCCTATTCCTGAACCCGGGTATTCAGATTTTCCATGTAAACGTTGAAATATCTGGAAAATTCGCTCTTCATATTCTTTTTCAAATCCAATACCATTGTCTTCAACTGCTATCATGAAATATACTTTTTCGGGCCTTAGTTTGTATGTATTAATTTCAGGCCTGGAAAGTTTTCTACAGGTTATAACGATGGTTGACTTTCGATCACTGTTTCTAAACTTGATCGAATTACTTATAAGGTTATCAAATAACTGTTTAATTTGGGAAGGAATCACGTCCAGGGTGGGAAGTGTGTCAGTATCTATTTTCGCACCGGTCTCCTCGATTTTTAATTCAAGATCAGATTTCACACCATCCAGTAAATCATTCAGGTTTGCATTTGTAAAGTGTTTATTAGACCGGGCAGTTCTTGAAAATTCGAGCAGATTGTCAATCAGCGTACGCATGTTGGCAGTTGCTGCAACGATCCTCTCAAGATAAAGCATTCCATCTTTCCCCAATGCGTTCTGGAATTTAAACTGCAACCGTTCACTAAATGTGGTTAGTTTGCGTAAAGGTTCCTGCAGATCATGTGAGGCAATATATGCAAACTCTTCCAGTTCTGTATTTGAGCGGTTCAACTCCCTTATTTTTTCTTCGAGGCTTCTTTCATACTCACGAAGCCGCGTAACATCACGGGTAGTTCCGATCACTTTCTCTGCTATACCATTGGCATCCCTGATGACTTTGCCATACGTTTCAAGTCGTTTGTTAACGCCGTCTTTTGCAATGATAGTAGCTTCTCTCGTATAGCTATCGAGATTTTCTATGATATTGTTCCAATCCTCTTTACTTCGCTGGATCTCTGTCTCACTCATGTGTTTGAAATGTAATTGATTATTTATCTCAAGCACCCCCATGTATTCAGCAGGGTCGTAACCAAACAAATGGTACATTCCCCGGGACCAGTTGGTAAAGCCATCTCGAATATTTGTTTCCCAGGAGCCCTGGTTAAGAAACTCTTCCTTTTCCATGATCATTTCCTGGTAGTGGAGAAGATCTTTGTTAATTTTTGTTTGTTTGGTGATGTCACGTGTAATGCCTACAACTTTAGTCACCTCCCCGGCAGGCGATAAAATAATTTTTCCCTTAGTGGAAACAAGTTTTTGCTCGTTCTTTCTGGTTATCAGGGTGTATTTGTATTCGAAATCAGTTTTGTTTTCAATTGCCTTCTTCATAATGTCTTTCAACGCAGCGGCATCCTGTGAAGACACATGGTTCATGTAAAATTCATTGGATACTTCAGCTTCTACATCTGCCTTTTTATAATTCAGCAATTTATTCATGCCATCTGTCCAATAAACTTTATCGATTTTCAGGTTCCAGCTCCAGCTCCCAAAGAGTAATAGATCTTCAGTATCGTCTATCAGGTTTTTAAGCGCCGATACTTCCTCATCATTTTTAAATTTTTCGGTGATATCTTCAGCGATAAAGATCATGGAATCTGC
>JBBJOD010000183.1:0-8906 GCA_037721715.1 Chitinophagaceae bacterium
AGGGAAGGTTGGGAGCATACTCTATTGTTCCGGAATAAAAATTACCGTTTGGCGCGCCCAGTCCAATTCCTATGATTCTTCCCGGGCCGCCGGCTTTTTGAATGAGCGGGTAAAGGTTCCTATGTAATTCATCGATGAAGCTCTCCACTTCTTCATGTCCGCGTGTTGAAATTTCACCCGAGAACAGGATATTTCCATTGCGGTCAACAATTCCATATTTGGTGCCCGTACCACCTACATCAATTCCAATCGCCAGCGGTTGAAGTGATGTGATTGTTGATGCAGAACTTAATGATTGTGTCATGTTGGAGATTTTCAAACAATAAAAAAATATTGCCGGTGATAACCAAAGTTGCAATGAACCACTAATGGCTGCCTTCTATCTGTTTGTCGAAGTCTAATCCCTGCGTTTTGAGAACCTTTTGTAATTTCACTGCGAGCCAGGCAAGGAAGGCGAAGCATACTGCTGCGAGGAGGTAAGAATTGTGCATGCCTATCGACGCTATGTCACCGATTGAACCCTGGAAAGGAGGGATAACGGCACCACCAAGTATCATCATAATTAAAAAGGCAGAACCCTGGCTGGTATATTTACCCAATCCGCCCACACCTAACGAAAACACGCATGGCCACATCACCGAGCAACACAGTCCACCTGCCATTAAAGCGTATACAGATATTATACCGTTGGTAAAAACGCCGACCAACATAAAAATGGTTGCCAGTACAGATACAGTGAGCAAAGTTTTTACGGGTTTTTCCTGACCATAAAAAAAAGCGGCAATAGCAATAATGATAAAG
This sequence comes from Chitinophagaceae bacterium, assembly GCA_037721715.1. Taxonomy (GTDB): domain Bacteria; phylum Bacteroidota; class Bacteroidia; order Chitinophagales; family Chitinophagaceae; genus JADCRZ01. The sequence continues at coordinate 802 of JBBJOD010000183.1, forward strand.
ACCACGTATCCGAACAGGTCCCTTACATCGCTTCCGTAGAGATTGTTAACTGCCAGCACAACTGCAAAAGCCACAAAGGGAACTATGATCGTTGCAATTCGTTTGGAAGAAGGCGATAAATTAAAAACACCGATAGCCCCGGTCCACCTGCCGATCATTAAACTTCCCCAATAAAGAGAAACGTATTTGGAAATTTCATCGACTTCCATCCCGGCATCGGTCAGGTAGCCGGGTGTTTGCAGCAGTGCACCAAAATTGTTATCAATTGTAACTTCAACGCCAACGTAAACGAAGATGCCTATCATTCCCCAAATCAATTGTGGGTATTTCATGGCTCCCCAGCCTGCATTGTTTTTAATGGCGCTCACATTGGAATAAAGTAGAATGAACACTACGATGGCCATAGTGGCAATAAGTAATGGAAGCTTGGGCGTTTCAGTTAGCTGACCGATGGTAATAATAATTCCAATTGCTGCCGTCATGCTGATGAGTGCAAAAGCCGCTTTACTGGATGCCTCAAATTTTGCATCCTGTTTGCCTTCGGGCAATTTTGAAAACGAGAACACGAGTGCAACTGCTGCAAAAACTGCAGCCACGATCAGGTAGAGTGTATTGATATTAGTGACCGTAACAGCTTTTATACCTGCGCCTAATGAACCGAATAAAAAAAAACTTACGATGATAGGCCCAAGCGTTGTGCCGAGGGAATTAACACCTCCTCCAAGGTTCAGTCGGTGCGAACCGGTAGAAGGATCGCCGAGCATGATGGCGAAAGGTTGTGCAGATGTTTGTTGTAATGAAAAACCCAAAGCAACAACAAAAAAGGAAGCCAGTATGGCCGGAAACGAATTGGCATTTGCAGAGGGTATAATCAGGAGTGCACCAACAACAGAGATCCATAACCCGTAGATGATTCCTTTTTTATATCCTATTTTATTTAGAATGTCATATCCCAAAACGCTGGAAACAAGATAGAGTATTAATGAACCAATAAAATATGCGCCATAGAAAGCAGAGCCAATCAATTGAGACTGGAACTGGTTTAAGTTGAAATGCGTTTTAGCAAATGGGATAAATATACTGTTTGAAGCTGCGATAAAGCCCCAGAAAAAAAATACCAGTACCAGTGTTGACAATGCTCCTGTATTTGTTGGTTGTTTCACCTGGGTCATATGCAAACAGTTATTTTTAAATAAATACTGAAAGTAACCAAGATTTTACGAAAGCTGAAAATTTTTTCAAGGTGCCGCAACAACTAATCAAAATCCTTCCTAAATTGTTCTGACAATCCTTAAACCAACTTGCCAGCTTAATGGAAATATTACATGTATCAGCAGAATGTTATCCTGTCGCAAAAGCTGGAGGCCTTGGAGATGTAGTGGGTGCATTGCCACAGTATCAAAACACCCTGGGGCATATTGCTAAAGTGGTGATGCCGATGTACAGAACGAAATTTTTGTATGATAATGAATGGGAAGTAACTCACAAGGGAAGTGCCAACCTCGGCAATTGGTGGTTCGACTATACAGTAATCAAAGAAAAAATAAATAAACTTGGTTTCGATCTTTACCTGGTAGACATAAACGGATTGTTAGACAGGGAAAAGATTTATGGATACCCTGATGATACCGAAAGATTCACTTCGTTCCAGGTAGCAGTAGTAGACTGGATAGCAACATGGAAACATAACCCGGATATTATTCATGTACACGACCACCATACCGCGTTGATTCCGTTTATGCTGAAACACTGCTTTGCTTACCATCACCTGGAGACCATTCCAACCGTGCTTACGATCCACAATGCACAATACCAGGGAGCAATGGGCTGGGATAAAAGCCATTACATTCCGCAATGGGACGGATGGCGATGGGGCATGTTAGACTGGAGAGACAGTATTAACCCGTTGGCATGCGGCATTAAAAGCGCCACCAGGGTAACAACTGTAAGTTCCAGTTACCTGGAAGAGTTGCGATACATGAGTAACGGGCTCGAAAGCCTGTTCGAATACGAGAAAGGCAAATGTTCCGGTATTCTTAACGGCATTGATACCAGAGTATGGGATCCACAAAATGATTCATATCTTGATAATCACTTCTCAGTAAAAACATTCGATGAGGGTAAGCGCGCCAATAAAAAAATTCTGTGCGATACCTTTCACCTCGATATTAATAAACCACTCATAGTTTTTATTGGAAGGCTGGTAGGTGAAAAAGCGGCGGACCTTTTACCGCAGGCCATTGGAGATTCAATATATCATATGGAAGGGAGAATGAACTTCCTCGTTTTAGGCAGTGGTGATTACTTTGTTGAGCACCAACTGGAAAGTATGCGCGGCGGACTGATGGGTTTTTATAACGCCCAGATCGGTTACAACGAGAAGCTGAGTCATGTGATGTATGCAGGCGCCGATTTTCTCCTGATGCCCAGCCGCGTTGAACCATGCGGATTAAACCAGATGTATGCCATGCGTTATGGAACGGTACCGCTGGTCCGTAGAACGGGTGGTTTGCGCGATACCGTTGTTGACTATGGAGACACAAACGGATACGGCGTTTGCTTCAGCTTTGCTTCCGTGGGCGAAATAACACATGCCATTTATCGTGCGGTGCAGTTATACGATGACAAACAGAAAATGCAGACTGTTTGCAGACAGATTATGAAACTTGATTTCAGTTGGGATAAAAGCGCCCAGCAATATATAGATCTATATGAAAGTATCAGGCTCATTAAAAAGAACCCGGTTCTCGAACAGCCTGCTGTCAAGCAAACATTAAAAGCTTAGGATTTTACTTTGCTATTTTTTTCCTTACTTCTTTCAAAACATTATTCATAAAATTTATCCTTATGTCAAAGTCAACGCTTGCAGTAATTTTAGGAGGGGGCGCAGGAACCAGGTTGTTTCCACTTACTGCCAGCCGCAGTAAACCTGCAGTGCCAATAGCAGGCAAATACCGCCTGGTAGATATTCCTATTTCAAATTGTATCAATTCAGGTATTAACCGGATGTTTGTATTAACACAATACAATTCGGCATCGTTAAACAGGCATATCAAAAATACTTATCATTTCAGCGCATTCAGTGCTGCTTTTGTTGATATTCTCGCCGCTGAACAAACTCCGGACAACCCAACCTGGTACCAGGGAACTGCAGATGCGGTAAGACAAAGTTTACGACATATTGGCCCATTTGACAGCGAATACATTTTGATATTATCTGGCGACCAACTTTACCAGATGGATTTCCAGGAAATGCTGGATAACCATAAAGCACTGGGCGCAGACATTACCGTGGCTACCATTCCAGTAGATGCACGAGATGCGCCGGATTTTGGTATCATGAAAAAAAATGATGCAGGATATATCACCTCCTTTATTGAAAAACCTAAAACAGGGCTGGAAGACTGGGTAAGCGATACGGGCGCCGAAATGCAATCGAAAGGAAAGCATTACCTGGCTTCTATGGGAATTTATATCTTTACCAGGAAACTTTTGTTCGATCTGTTAGAAGATGAAAAAAAAGATGCCACAGATTTTGGTAAAGAAATCATCCCGGAGTCAATCGATAAATACAAAGTAGTTAGTTACCAGTACGATGGTTACTGGACAGATATTGGAAATATTCATTCTTTCTTCGAAGCAAATCTTGGACTTACAGCAGATATTCCTGACTTCAATTTGTTCGATAACAGCAAGTCTATTTATACCCGTGCGCGCATGTTGCCTCCTGCAAAAATCAGCGGTACCACCCTGGAAAAAACAATTATTGCAGAAGGTTGTATCATCAATGCTTCCCGCATCGAAAATTGCGTCGTGGGTATCCGGTCACGTATCGGTTATGGAACAACGATAGTAAGTAGTTACATCATGGGTAATGACTATTTTGAAACCATCACGGAGATCACCACCGCTTTGTCGAAAGGTATTCCCAACCTCGGAATCGGGCATCGTTGTTATATTAAGAATGCAATTGTTGACAAAAATAGCCGTATCGGCGATGATGTACGCATAAACGGTGGCAGCCACCTGGAGAGTACTGATCATGCATTGTATACTGTGAAAGATGGCATTGTTGTGGTGAAAAAAGGTGCGGTTATTCCTAGCGGTTATGTCATATGATGATAGTAGTAGCAACTATTTAATAACGCCTGGCGCTCTGCTGTCGGTAGAAGATTAACCTTCTACCTTTCCTGGAAGTGAGCCGCGTATAATAACCTCTTTTTATTACATGAATATTTAAACTGCACGTAACAGATAGCATTGTTTTTATCAGCGATTAAACCTGTTAGGTTGAAGAGATTTAACAGGTTTTTTTTTGACATCTTCATCACTCCAGAAACCTTGAATATATTATGGCTGCTAGTGGAATCGGTATGCGTACAGTTGCAGGCAGTTTGTTGCCCAAGCCGCGTTTGTCTTTATGGCAGATCTTCACTATGAGTTTTGGCTTCCTGGGCATCCAGTTCGGGTTTGCTTTACAGAATGGAAATACCAGCCGCATACTTCGTTCATTCGGTGCCGATATTGACCAGTTGCCAATGTTCTGGCTTGTGGCTCCGCTGGCAGGGATGATCGTGCAGCCAATCATTGGCCATTATAGCGACAGGACCTGGAACAAACTGGGTCGAAGAAAACCCTATTTTTTAGTCGGCGCGCTTCTGTCGTCGGCCGCGTTGGTCTTTCTTCCCAACTCCGGGTCTTTGGCAGGTATAGTACCTGCATTATGGATCGGCGCAGGGATGGTTATGGTGATGGATGCTTCTATTAATGTAGCCATGGAGCCGTTTCGGGCCCTGGTGGCAGATAATCTTCCTGAAGCACAGCGAACACTCGGCTTCAGCATACAGACTTTTCTCATAGGGCTCGGCGCCGTATTAGGTTCTTACCTGCCCGAGTTTTTAGGCAACCACGGATTCAGCCTTGATCCCGGGCCTGGGGGAGTTGCAGACAATATAAAGTATTCATTTTATATAGGCGCCATAGTATTTGTGGGTGCCATCCTGGTAACGGTACTTTTCTCCAGGGAATACCCACCCCCGGAATACGAAAAATACAACGGAAAGACCGAACCGGTAGCCAAAAAACAGTCTGGAATTGCCGAGATCTTCAGCGATTTTGCCAGGATGCCGAAAACAATGAAACAACTGGGGCTTGTGCAGTTTTTTAGCTGGTTTGCACTTTTCAGCATGTGGGTGTTCACAACAGATGCGGTAGCAACACATGTGGTGGGACTTACCGGAGACTATTCCAAATCGGTAGAATACAACCAGGCGGGTAATAAGGTGAGCTCTGCTTTTGGCGTCTACAATTTTATTGCGATGCTGTATGCATTGTTCCTTCCACTGATTGCACGTACTATCGGACGAAAAGCTACTCATGCCCTGTCGTTGTGTGCCGGTGGAATTGGCCTGCTGTCTGTTTATTTTATAAAAGACGCTTCCATGTTGAATTACTCCATGATCGGTGTAGGTTTAGCATGGGCAAGTATTTTATCTATGCCCTATGTAATCCTTTCTGGTTCTATTCCGCCAGGCAAGCTTGGCATATACATGGGCATCTTTAACTTCTTTATTACCCTGCCACAGATTGTTAATGGAATATTTGGTGGCCCCATTGTAAAACATTTCTATAACGGCGAACCGATCTACGCAATAGTTTTGGCGGGCTTTCTCCTGATCTGTGCCGCGATCAGCGTTTTATTTGTATACGACGAAGGAGCTGTGAAGATAAAGCAGGATAAATCCTCAAAACTTTCGACATGACAAAAACAATCCTCTTTGCCTTTTTTATGTTCTTTCAATGTGTATCCGCTGCACAGCCGGGTATCGAATGTTACCCCACTCATTGGTGGGCAGGGATGAAAAGCCGGGATGTACAATTAATGATTCACTACGATAACATAGCGGCCGATGCCAGCGTTTCGCTTTCATACCCGGGTGTGCGGCTCATTAAGACCAACAAAGTTGAAAATCCCAATTACCTTTTTTTAGACCTGTCAATATCCGCCGCGGCCAAACCTGGTAAAATCAATATCACCATTGTTCAAAAAAGTGCAAAACAGGTAATTGCATTTGAATTGAAACAGCGAAGAAATGGTAACGGTACTGCGTATGCGCAGGGCGTGCGTTCATCTGACTTTATTTATTTGCTGATGCCGGATCGCTTTAGCAATGGTGATCCCGGCAATGACCGCATTGCCGGTTTGAGAGACCAGTCACTGAACCGGGATTCGATTTTCCTGCGGCATGGCGGCGATTTACAGGGTGTTATCAATCACCTGGATTACCTGAAAGACCTCGGAGTGACTGCTTTGTGGTTAACACCTGTCTTGCAAAATGATATGCCAAACCGTACGGAACATGGTTACGCTTTTACCAATCACTACAAAATTGAACCACGCCTCGGTGGAGAAAGCGCCTATAAATTGCTAAGCGATCAATTACATGCCAATGGCATGAAACTGATCCAGGATGCCGTTTACAATCATGTGGGGCTCTTCCATTTCACGGTGCAGGACCTGCCAATGAAAGACTGGCTTCACCAATGGCCAACTTTTACCAAGCCTAACTACAAAGATCAAACGCTGTTTGACCCGTATGTTGCCGCAATTGATAAAAAGATAATGACGGATGGATGGTTTACCAGTGAAATGCCGGACCTCAATCAAAGCAATCCTTTTGTTGCCAGATATCTGATACAACATGCTATCTGGTGCGTCGAAGAATTTGGACTGGATGGATGGAGGATAGACACCTATATTTATCTTGACCTGGAGTTCATGAATCGTTGCAACAAGGCATTGACTGATGAGTTCCCAAACTTAACACTGTTTGGTGAAGCCTGGGTAACAGGCACGGCCAACGAGGCGTTCTTTACAAAGAACAATATCAATACTTCTTTCAAAAGTAACCTGATGGGCGTTACTGATTTCCAGAGCCTTTTTGCGGGAATATTGCCGGCGATTAATGATAAGTCGCCCGATAAGCTGTACCAAACTTTAAGTAACGACTTCCTGTATGCGGATGCCACCAGGAATGTTATTTTCCTGGATAACCATGATATGACGAGGTTCTTTTCACAAACAGGTGAGAATATACGTAAGCACAAAATGGGCATTTCCTGGCTGTTAACTTGCAGGGGTATTCCTCAGATGTATTATGGAACAGAGGTACTTATGAAAGGTGTTTCGAACCCGGATGGTTGGGTTCGGCTCGATTTTCCCGGTGGATGGGAAGGTGATAAAAAGAACGCATTTACGAAACAGGGGCTTTCTGAACAGGAACTGGAAGTGCTGGATTTCACGAAGGCGCTGGCAAAATTCCGCATGAATTCTTCTGCGCTGACTATAGGCAAATTAATGCACTATGTTCCGGAAGACGGCGTGTATGTTTATTTTAGGTATACCAGTAAACAAACGATCATGTGTGTTATGAATACTAATGACAATGAGCGGGAAGTAGGGACCGAACGATTTTCGGAACGTATGAAAGGTTTCACACAGGCTAGGAATGTTATTGATGGTTCCATTTTGAATGTGACTCGTTCTTTTACAGTGCCTTCCCAGACATTGCTGGTGGTGGAGCTGCTAAAGTAAATGGTTTCATTAACCGCAGCGCCGAGGAAGGGAACCGCAGGGATTTCTTATAACTGGCGCAAGTGTTCCAACGGGCTTTTCAGATGTATGATGTCATAACTGGCGCAAGTGTTCCAACGGGCTTTTCAGATGTATGATGTCATCGTGAGCAATGCCCGTTGGACAACTTGTGCCTGCTTAAAATTGAACGATTTATTCACCATTCACCATTGACCATTCACCTCCCTACAACATCATCTGCCATTGCCTCCTAACGCCGTCTTCGCCCCAATTTTTAAGGATGTCTTTCAGTTGCTTCCTAAAATCGTTGCCAGCGTATTTCTTCCCTTTTTTCGGAACAGCCAGGTCATTAACCGATAAGGCTACCACCTGCAGTTTAGTGGCATACCATGTTGTATGCATTCGTGGAATAGCAATACCGAGGATCATCCCTGGCAGACCGGCAAAAGATTCTGGTCCGCCGCTCGGAACAATTTCATCTGTATAAAAAGCAATTACGATAATTGAGTCC
>JBBJOD010000184.1:0-8833 GCA_037721715.1 Chitinophagaceae bacterium
TGAAGCGCAAATCAGTCTTCTATGATAACACCCTCCAGCGCTTCTTTGAAAAAATTCGGGATTGAATTAACAATGGATCTATCTGATGTTCACTGGCTCTTTTTTGTCTTTTAGGGTATAGCTTCCTTTTACTTTTGCAACACCTCGCCCTATAGAGATTTCAAATGAAGCGCAAATCAGTCTTCTATGATAACACCCTCCAGCGCTTCTTTGAAAAAATACGGGTTTGAATTAACAATGGGAATCTATCTGATGTTCATCGCTCTTTTTTGTCTTTTAGGGTATAGCTTCCTTTGATGTTTGCAAAACCTCACCCTATAGAGATCTCAAATAAAGCGCAAAACAATCTTTTATGATAACACCTTCCAGCGCTTTGTTATAATGACAAGGCCGGGGGCGTCACCCCATCATCACTCATCACTCATCACTCATCACTCATCACTTCTTACCTCCCGGTCGGTTTGGCGGGCAAAGTTTTTCTAACTTCGTTTACATCAGCAGAAGAAATTCCCGACGCCTTGTTTCCAAAATTGTTGCGTATGAAGGTGAGGACAAGCGCCGCATCTTCATTACTTAAAAAACCATGAGCCGGCATAGTGTTCGTATAAGGCACCCCTTTTACTTCGATAGGGCCCTCCATGCCATTCAGCAGCAATGCAATCAGCCTTTCTTTATCCCCTCTTTTTTTCCCTATCACCCATTCTGAACTGTCCAGCGGAGGAAACCTGTTGCCGTCACCTTTCCCATTTTGCTGGTGACAGCTCTGGCAATACGTACTATAAATTTTTGCGCCTCCTTCTGACATTCCCCGTACCAGGTTGTCTTTTATTTCGTCCGGCATTTTGATATGCGGCAACAATTTTCTTTTCTCCATCCTTGCCAATTGCTGTGTACCGAATTTGTTCCTGTCTCCCCTATATCTTACTTTCCAAATTTTTCCCTTCTCAGTATCACTGATATATAACGAACCATCCGGGCCCATGGCTAATCCCATTGGCCTGTACACTGCATCGCTCACGTTGATCAGCGGCTCGAATTGTGCGAAACCGTCTGCAAAAACTTCCACCGGCCCCGAAGGCTTTCCATTCAGGAAAGGCACAAAGCCGATAAAATATCCTGACTGCGGGTAGGGCCCACGGTTAGTAGAACCATGGAACGCCACAAATGCCCCGTTTTTATAACGCCTCGGAAATTGGTTGCCCGTATAAAAAAGCAGGTCGTTGGGAGCCCAATGGCCGGGAAAACCAATCAATGGTTTCTCATATTTATCACCATCCCCGGTCTTCTTACCGTCGCCTCCATATTCCGGGTTGAGCAATCTCTTTTTCTGCACCTGGTCGTAATAATAATAGGGCCAGCCGCCATCCATGCCCTCCTTTACTTTGAAGAACTCTTCAGCAGGAAATATGGCACTTTGCCACGGACTAAAGATATCAGGCCATAACATATGAAGATCGTCTCTTCCATGCATGACACAATACAGGGTTTTGTCTGCCTTGTTCCAGTCTACTGCTACGATGCTACGCAAACCCGTCGCAAACCTGATACCGTCTTTCTGCGTCTGGCCTGTTTTGTTTGCATCGAACTGCCAAATCCCGCCATGATCTGACAGTAGCGGACAATCTGGGATGCCGGGAGAACCAGGAGTACGATTAGCAACCTGGCAGGCATTCGAGGGGGCTCCGAAAGGAACATAGATATGCCCGGAATTATCAAAGGCGATTGGCTTGGCATCATGCTCATGCCTGCCACGCGGATCATCATCATGAATGATCAATTCTATTTCACTGTCGGGGATCAACTGTCCTTTTGTTAATTTCTGCCTGTAAACATTTAGTTCAGAACTGAAATAAAGATATCCATTATAAATTCTCATGGCGGTACCGTAGCTTCCCTTGTCTTCGTAATCATCAAACTTCTGAATGATATCTGCCCTGCCGTCTTTGCTTGTATCGCGCAGCGCCATATTGCCACCAGTAGAATCAGGGTACCTCAATTTAACATATATATCACCGTTATCATTCACAGCCAAATGCCTGGCACGACCTGGAAGGCTGTCTGCAACTACGATTGCCTGGAAATTGTCTGGGAGAAACAAGCCCCCGTTTACTGCCGGCTTTTTCGGAAGCGGTGTGCTTTTGTTGAGTACGGTAAAGCTTATCAATGATGCTATAAAAACAGTACCAATTACCCAGGCAATCTTTCTGCCTACCAGCGAAATAAAAAATTGATTGATCATTTTGTTTCCAGATTATTAAAGGGCCTTTGTGATAAATTACGGTGCAACTGACAAGTAACGAGTCATCGTGTGCCCGAACGCTGCTGAATAGTCGCTGGACCTCTTGGCACTACAATAGGATTGGCTATCCCGTTGAAATCGTATACAATGCTACCATTCCTGATCGTCATCTCGCACTCTAACCTTTTAGTAGCTTCTATCCTGTGCCCGGTGTAATCAAACAGGCCAAACTTCCCTTCCCGGAGATTTAATATTGCCACATCCGCTTCTGAACCTACAGAGAGATTTCCCAGTTCTTCGCGCTTAATTTCCCTGGCAGGATTCCAGGTACTTGCTGTAATCACACTTTTCAGGTCCATGCCCATCGCAAGAAATTTACTCATGGTGGTTAGCATATCTTTCATGGCATTGTTCATACTACCAACGTGAATATCAGTACTGATCGAATTTGGATAAAAACCCTGCTTGATTGCTGGTATGGCCTGCGAAAACGCAAAACTGATACCTCCATAGCCAACATCGAAATTGATGCCCCTCTTCCTGGCCTCCAGTACGAAAGGCTTTACTTTCTGCGTTTGTGTATCCACGATAAATTCCCTGCTTGCCAACTGCCCGAAGCAATGTGTAAAAATATCTCCCGGGCGTAGGTGGGTCATAAATAATTCTTCGATCGATAGTGCCGGTGTACTTCCCCCGAAATCAACCATCACCGGAACTCCGCCTGCCTGTTTCCCGGCTTCAACGGCCCTGTCTACTGGCGTCCATTCATGCCCTTCATAATGAGCCACCTTAAAGCCCACAATGATGTTGCTATAACGCTTAGCCACAAGCGCCGACATTTTCGCATCCATGTCGTTGGCGTTTTGTTCATAGCCGCCACGCATTCCTTCGCCTACAATGTTGAGAAAGGCAAGTACCCTGGTCTTTGACTGGTCAATTGTTTGCGCCTTGAAAATGGGAAAAGTTCGCCAGCCCGAGCTTCCCGCGTCTACCGCTGTTGTTACGCCGTTTCGGAACATGAAGCCATCGGGAGGTAAAGCAAGGTTGCCATTTGCATACTGGTGATCTGGTTCAACACCAAAGAAATTATGGGAATGCATATCAATTAACCCGGGAGTAACATAAAGCCCCTTAGCATTTACTACCTGAGACGCTCCCCTGGTATCAATATTTTTAGCTACGCGTACAATCTTTCCGCTATCGATTGCGATATCCATGATACCGTCTATATTGTTCTTGGGATCTATAACATGGCCGTCTTTTATTACTAGGCTGTGTGTTTGGGCCAGCAACTGCGCTGAACAAATGAACACCAAAAACAGATTAAGGCATTTCTTCATTAATTATAGATTTTTATTTGGATTTGCTTTTATTGAAAATAATTATGCATACTGTTAGCGGCACCTAACCTACTGTCTGCGCAGCCTGTTCCAGAACTTCCTTAACCCGGCGTGCTACAACGTTTACCTGGTCTGGCCTTAACAACACCACCCCAACACTTAAGGTATTGCCCTTTCCGTTAGCTACAATACTAGGGCTACCCGCTTTTAAAGCAGTGAGCACTTCCTTCGGAGTTGTCTTAAAACGTGTGGGGTCCCACTGAATTGAAAGGCTGGGAAATACATTCGCCTGGCTTTCAGGCACCACCACTTCTGTTTTTACCGTCGGCAATTTTTCAAGTACGGATGCAATCCGCTTGGTACGGTCGAGCCACTCTTCCCATTCTTTTTTGTGATCCCTTTCCAGGTATGATTTTAAGGCAGCGTACATGCCGAACATCTCTTCTTTATTCACTTTCATGGGGCGGCCGATAGGCGCTTCGTGCGGGCTGTGGTTCAGTTTGGCAGCTTCAACGAGGTCTTTCCTTCCAAAAAGTAACCCGGCGCTTTGGGGGCCGCGGATCATTTTGCCACCTGAAAAAGTAACCAGGTCGAAACCCATTTTCTGGAATTTAAAAAGGTTTTCTTTTGGCGGAACATCGGCAGCCGCGTCGATGAAAGTAGGCACCTGGTGGCGCTTTGAGATTTCAATAAATTCCTGGTGAGTGATACCCGATGAATTTGCGGCATTGAAAAAAAGCGCCATGACCGTGTTCTCATTAAAGCTCTTTTCCATTTCAGCAGCCCCTTCTACTTCTACTATTTTCGCGCCCGTGGTGGTAATGGCCTGGTCAAATAGATACCGATGGGTCTTTTGCATGATCACCTCAGGCCGGGCACCCGGAAAATTAGGAAGCATTTTAATCTTTGCTTCGTCAGTTCCGGTAATACAGGCAGCTGTACCGAGCACCATTGCGCAGGCGGCCCCGGAGGTTACCATGGCAGCTTCGCACTGAAGCATCTCGGCGATCTTTGCCCCTACTTTATCCTGCAGTTCGAACATATTGGCAAAATCATGGCTCGTAGAGTTAATCGCCTCTAACACTTCCGGCATCATGAGCGACCCTGAGAGGAACGTCATGGTTACTCCGGCATTTATTACCGGTGTAACGCCCAGTTCCTTAAAGAGGTCACGTTTTTCCGCTTTAGGAGCAGCTATCGCAGAAGAAAATGGAATGCTGATTCCGATGCCAGCAGTTGTTAATGGAAGCAGGGATAGTCCCTTAATTATATTTCTGCGATTCATTGGGCGTTTATTGTTTGATAATTTCAATAATTGAAAAATTAACCTGTTAGAATGCTGGCAGTAATTATAACATTCATTCTTAACAGGTCCTGCCAAAACCGGCTTCGGCAATCATTTATCATCCAGGTAAATCGGGTGTGACAATCATAAATGTATGACAATAATTAATTAAATATTAATTGGAATTGATTAAAAATTTACGGCTATACCAACAGTAAACTATCTGCCGGGTGAAATAGCTTTAACCAGTCTGCATCAGATTTCAATTAAAAAAATTAAATTCACCATAAGCAATAGAGTAAACGACGTATGAGAATGAGATTAAGTTAATGGATAACCAGTTAAAATATTAATCAACGATGGATCAGCAAACACGCGAGTTCCTGGACAACCTGCACAGTACAAATCCCGATCAGCGCTATACCGCCTTTCAACATGTGATAGCTGTTACTCAACAGCGGGTTGACTGGAGTTACCATGTATGGGATGAATTAATAACCATGCTCCGAAATGGCGATAATCACCAGCGTTCAATTGCCGCGCAGGTGCTAAGCAACCTGGCAAAGAGCGACCCGGAAAAACGCATGCTGCAAGATATGGATGATATTATTATTGTGACGAAAGATGTAAAGTTTGTAACCGCCAGGCATTCGCTTCAGTCATTATGGAAGATAGCCATAGCCAGTAAGGAACTGCAAGAAAAGGTGTTGGATATTTTAAGCAAAAGATTTTCAGAATGCGTAGTTGAAAAGAACGCTACACTTATCAGGTATGATATACTGGAGGTGTTCAAAAAAACATACGATGTTGTAGGAGACGAAAAAATAAAAGAGTTATCCCTGGCCCTGATTGAAAAAGAACAAGATCCAAAATACAGGAAAAAATATTCGGGATTATGGAAAGGTGCTTTCAAAAGTGCCGGAAAAATTTAAATTCAATTACAGGCTCTGTTCAAATTTAAATGCTGCGACGACTCACTTGCCGTGGTCTTCACACTTTTCCATGATTTCATGAAAGGTTTCATGGGCAGTGGTAATCATTTTTTTTAGGGTATCGTCATCCTTTTTCTGGGTGACGGCTTCTTTGATAGCCATACACTCCGCAACCAATTTATTCAAGAGCGGCTTTACCGGCTTTTCATTAAATCCGGCAGGAACAGAAGAGGATTGCCACGCTTTTCCTTTTTTTACCAGGTCGTTGATATTATCTTTTACCGGTTGAAGTTTGCCTTCTTCCGCAGGGTGATAAGTTTTAGACATTATTGCATGAAAGTCATCCATTTGTTTCCACTCCTTCTTCTGAGCAAACAAAATGGATGTAGTAACCAGGCAAATAATAACCAGTATCGTCTGTTTCATGCTAATAAATTTATCGATCAATCAAATAAAAGCAGGGCGGAAATTACAAATATCTTTCCACTTTAATGCAAATCATAGACCGGCATGTATTCCGCATGTTAGCCTTTACCAGGTAATCATTCACCTTACCACCACTATCATTAACAGGTTGGGCAACAAACGAACGGCACTTCAGTAAGGGGTGATGTTCGCAATATACGATACTGCCCGAGTGCATCTGTGAGTGCCCTGGTGCTTTTTCAGCTGGCGGGCTTCTAGTGCAGCATTTACATGCGGACTGTCAATTGTAAGTCGCTTTATCTCCTGTTAAGACAAACCGAGCTGTTCATAAAAGCTGGTTATGTTTCCAAATACTTCCACAGCAAGTACACTCAACGGCGAATCTTCAGGTAACCCGAGTGATACCAGGAGTACGGCTATTTCTTTACTCTCCCAACTTATCTTCGCGGTCTTCACCTGGTCTTTTACGATGGCAATCATAGCCCCGGCAACGAGGCTTGCTGTCGTAACACTTTGAACACCTACAGGGGGTGCTGATTCCGGGCTATCGCCATGAGTATTAAGGCTTTGCGGTTCTTCAACAAAGTATTCACTTTCCTTTGGGTAGCTACATCAAGTTGCAAAGAATTTATTTCATTGAGTTGTTCCAGTGCCGACAGCATGATGCCTCTAATGTCTATAGCCTATCCTGAATTCATAAGTAAAAAATCAAAACAACTCAGCACTTTCGGTATGCAGCCCGGGGGGGCAACGGAAGCAAATAATGTATATGATCGCTGCCTTCCGCTTTTTCCATCGCCTGCATAGCACTCAGCCCTGCCATATCATCGGTCTGGTTTGGGGTAATAGACCTTGGCCCGCCGCCACTGAAATCCATCATGCGTACCCGTAATTCGTAGGTATTGCCATACTATAATTTAGCGGTTGCGGCCACTTCTTCGAACATATCATTGTCTAACGGGGTGGGAAACACCTGGTAGGTAATTCGTAATTCGGTAAAACAAAGCAATGTGCAATACTTTTTACTTGCAGAATACGAGGGAGCAAAGCGGGGTAAAGCAAGGCAAGATCATAAGCTGTAACATCTTTTCCAGAAAAATTCAGTTATCGAACACAGCTAACCATCAAAGAGTGGCAATGTAATAAGTGATTCTATGAAGTCGTCTGCTTACCGTAATAATTTATTAAAACGGATCAGCTCAGCCACTTCATTAGAAGAAAGCGTTTCGTTGTTATCGAATTTCGTTTGAAGAAATAAAACTCTTTTGTGCTGGGGATATTTTTGTAAGATAGACATGATAAGATCGCCGGTTGCTTCATCTTTTTCAAACACTGGTGCAGCAGGTGGCAGATCGGATTTATACTTTGTAGGCATCTTCTTAATTAAAGCTTCCAGCGTTGCCAATTTACCGGGGAGGATGTCGGGAATTTTTGCAGCTTTGGCGTATAATCCCTGCAATTGCTTTTTGCTAAGACTTCCCCATTGTTGGTATTGTTTATAAAGACTTATGATGAATGAAGACACAGGATATGCTACTATGCATTCTTCTAACAGCTCATTGATGATGTCGATCCCAGATTTTTTATTCTGCATTACCTGTTTATTTATGCAATGCGAATGATTACAGGGCCTGTCAAGGATAGTAATTTACCTATGTATGTTTCTCTCGCGAGGATTGTTACAAACTTTTAAGGTAAGCCATTGTTTGCGGTACCTGCTGTCGAAAGCTGGAACTTTCATCCTCAATGAAATAATATTTTACTCCTACTTTTTTTGCAGCTCTTAAGATTGCCGGTATATTTAACTGTCCCGTACCCAGCGCTACGTCGTTGTCAGTTGATGTGCCACCGGTTAGGTCGCCCTTGATGCCTTTGCGTAAATCTTTCAGGTGCATAAGCTTCCATCGATTAGGATATTTCAACAACAGCTTTTCTGGGTCTCCTCCACCATGAAACACCCACATGATATCCATTTCAAAAGATACATACCTGGGATCGGTGTTTTTTACCAGGTAGTCGAAGAGAGTGCCCCCCTGGTAGGGAACAAATTCATACCCATGTGTGTGGTAGCAAAATGTAATGCCGTTTTCCCTCAGTACTTTTCCTATTTTATTAAAGTCTGCAGCAGCTTTTTTTGCATCTTCCAGTGTGAACTCCTTTTTATGAGGTATCCAGGCTGTCATGATATAAGAGGCGCCAATAATTTTTGCTTTCATTGCCTGGCCAGCCGGATCTTTTACCAAATCATCATAACCTGCTCCCACTGACGGACTAATCATTTTTCGTTCGTCTAAAAGTTTGCGAAAAGCTTCCGGAGTTAACCCGTTGGGATTGGTACTGCTTTCAACAACCGTGATGCCCATGAGTTTGATAGAATCAAGTGCTGTCGCCACATTGGTCTTCATACTATTGCGAAAGGTGTAGGTCTGCATGCCCGGCGCTTGCGGAAACAGCGTTCCGGCTTTTTGCGCCTGGGTTTCAAAATTTGTTGCAATAAAAACGGTGAATAGAATGCTGTTCAAGAATCTTTTCATTATGTTAGTTTAACAGGTTAATCAGCAGTAAATATAATTTAAATTACGAATTAATACTATGCCTGATCATAAGCCTC